>JBPCWB010000664.1:0-6752 GCA_051009955.1 Hyphomicrobiaceae bacterium
CAAAAGCATTGTGCACGTTAGGAATAACCGAGCCCACTCGAACATTCTGTACGCAACGCCTGACGCGTTCTTCCGAGATCGTTGCGACGATCGTGGAAGTCGTCCAGCTGCCACGGGTATCGGTCCCGGCTGTTACAGATAAAATCTTCGGTTGTCGTGACGGCTTCTTGTTCGGACACAGACCTGTCGGACCAGCAGGGCGCTTGTGCTACGGCCTTAGGCGCGAGGCGATGCGCATCGTTGAAACGCTGCGTTGCATAGCTCTTGGACTCCACTCAATCAGACAAGTCGCGCGGACCTTAACAATTATAGGCAGGTTCAAATTCTGCATGTTTGCACGTCCCTTCAATGCAATTGCCGGAAGCAATTCAATTGCGAGGCCGTGGCCCGAAGATCCACGACAAATCAGATTCAGCGTTTGGATTCGGAGTTAGAACAATGAAACAGCTCAGCCTGCAATTTGCTTTGCTCGATGAAGAAGTCGCCGAGGACGAGGTACGGACCGCAATCGCTGCAGGACGTGCACAAGGGAGAGACGCAAGCAAACTTGCCCGGCATCCGCATCTCGATCGTCTGCCACGCGAGCGAATTGTACAGCCTGGACTTGAGAAGCACTCGTTATGTGGCAAAGAGCGCCTGCGGAAGTTGGGCGAGGATGTGCTGAAGAATTCTCGGAATTCCTATAAGGACAGAATGAAATTGTCGATCTACAAGCTTTCCAAACGCGCGATCGACATTTCACTCGCGGCGGCAACATTGGCTTTACTAAGTCCACTTTTGTTGATCATCGCTGCGATCATCAAAATGTGCGACGGCGGATCGGTTTTGTACCGGCATGAGCGCGTCGGTTTTTTGGGAAAGCGCTTCACATGTCTCAAATTCCGCTCGATGGTGCTCGACGCCGATGGTGCGCTCACGCAATACTTGGCGGAGAACCCGAACGCTCGGGAGGAGTGGCAGAAATATCAGAAGTTGTCCGAGGATCCGCGTATCACGCCGCTCGGCAGCTTCCTGCGCAAAAGCAGCCTGGATGAACTGCCTCAATTGATCAACATTCTAGCCGGTGACATGAGCTTGGTCGGACCACGTCCAATTGTGGCTGATGAATTGGACCGATATGAGGAGCGTGTCGGCCACTATCTTGCGGTAAAGCCAGGCCTGACCGGCCTTTGGCAGATTAGCGGTCGCAATGATTGTTCTTATGCGGAGCGGGTGGAACTTGACGTCAGATACGCGACCACTCGCTCGTTGTGGCTCGACTTCATCATCATGCTCAAAACGGTTCCCGCGGTCATTTCTCAGCGCGGAAGTTGTTGAGAGCTATGTTGGAGCTTTATCCTCGGATGGATACGGGGGAACTCTCGTCGGGGCCGCTACCAAATCGCTATCGGCATGAACTGGCCAGCAGGCCGATTGACCCGAAGCGTTTCTTCCCAGATTGCCTGACTCGCATGGCCGAGCAGATTGGCGTGTTGGACGTCCAGCATTCGCCTAACCCTTCTGCCCACTCATTTACCACTATTTTGGGGGCGTCAGCACCGCAGCGCAGACGTTACCATTGTTGCTCAATCCCTGAGAGGAAAAAGGTTATGACCGACATTGTGGCTAGCGGTGCTTTGGTCACAAGTCCTGTTGATCCTCACGTAGCAGCACTCACGCCGGGGGCAGACAATGGGCTGGCCCAGCACCCGAGTGTTGCATCCCGCATGACAATTGCGGAGCGAACCAAAAATCGTGCACTCCCGCACTCGTCTCAGGAGGCACATCGCAATGGGCAGTCTTGATGGATTTTTTGATGCCATTGAGGAAACGGTGAGTTCCTACTCTCGAATAGACGAAAGATCGGAGATTCACGTAGTAGATCCCGGATCGGAAGCGATTAATCATTTGCGAATCAGAACTCAGCACTTCGGCGAATATCACCAATCAATTGTGCTGTCGCGATGTCGAAGAATCGCAAAACAATATGGCTGCGAGCTTCGTGTCGACGACGATGTAATTGTGTTTGTTAAGCCGTAGGCGTTTGTAGGATTGCGCTTCACTCAAATCACAAGCATTCCCCGCAACCTCCCTCCAGAGCCAATAAAACTTGGCGATAATGCTCACGCGGGATTGAGCGGACACTAGCTTTTGTCTTCAAGAACTGGAAGTTCATGCATTCCTCGGAGCGAAGAGTATAAGAAGCCTGCCAACGCCCGCTCCACTCTCAATCGTTACCATTTGACGGACCATAAAACGGGGCAACGTATTGAAATGTTGCACCAGGATCGAATTTGTGTCTGTCGGCAAAATGGCGGTTCTCGCAATAATGACGGCCTGCAAGTCGTGTTCAGGTTCCGCAGAATCAATTCGATCACGCGCCCCGCCTTGTCGCTCTAGCGTTCGTAGTCGAGCCCGTGGACTATGCCCATGCGTGGCGGTGAGTAGGAGGTGAGTTTCACAACTTCAATCACCATTGTGTAGGGATATCGATTGTCCGAGAGCATTCCTGTTGACGTCGGATATGATGTTTGTCCGGCTTCGGCACAGATGTGTTGCAGGCTGATATGGTTCCAGCCCTTGGTCTAGTGCCCAAATCGCAGCTTCAGTGCGGTTTTTCCCTTTGATCTTTCTCAGGATCGCCTTGACATGCACCTTCACCGTCGCCTCGCAGATATTGCATTCGCGGGCAATGAGTTTATTGCTCATCGCACTACTTAGGCAGCGCAGAACGAGAAGCTCACGGTCCGACAATAGGCCAGGAGGCAACGTCGATTGCCGAGCCTTACAGGGCGGCTCATCACTGACGGTTCTGATTTCATCATCATCGACAAAATCAAGCGCCTCGTCCGGAATGATGGGCAGGCCAAACGAAATGACCTCAAGTGACTTGACGATGGCATCACAACACGTGCTGGTCAGGACATAGCCGGACGCTCCTGCCTTTATGGCGTTGTGAAAGTGACTGCGGCTAAACGTTTTGGAGAGCAGCACAACCGTGCTGGTCTGATGACGAGACTTTAGCATTCTAATGCCTCGCTTGACGATACCGTCTTCACGGCCAAGATTGACGAGAAATATCGCGTCGCGTGCCTCAGGGTCAATATTCGTTTCCATCTCTTCTATGGTCTCAAAGGCAGCACAGTTCGCGTGCGCCGAGTTACTTAGAACGCTAAATAATCCCTGGCGCATCAATTCATTCGGCTCGACGACAATTATCCAGTTGGCCTTCATCATGATGTTTCACATCCGTGCGACACATTTGAACTCGATGGGCCCCGCTGTTTGCACTCCAATGTCTCCTCGATCCGCGCGTCGAAAAGTTTGTGGAGCACGTCGATCAATAAAGATAATACAATTAAGATGTTCGAATCTTTAACATGAATCAACAAGAGCAAAAGGTTCGAGAGCCTATCGATGCGATGTGCGTGATGAACGTGTCGACTCGGAAGTAACTCGAAATGATTAGATCAATTGCGCGAGTACCTAGCTTTTGCGACATGCTTCCACCCCGAATTCGTGATGTCATAGAATCCCTTTACTGGTAGCATCGGGGTGCTTCTCAGGTGTTCGGCTTTGATCGCAGTGTTTGTAGCGTGATGATCGATCATATGCGATCTTCTGTGGCAGGCTTATTTGGACGCTGGACGCCGCTGTAAAAGTCTTCCACGGGGACGTGGGACCGCATTCGATGACATCTCCAGTCACTCCACGTAAAGAGCTGGCCGTTGCCCTTGCGGCTAGCCGCTTTGCGTTTCTTGGCGTCGGTCTGTTCAGCGGCGTGAGCAATGTCCTAATGTTAACGGGCGCATTTTTCATGCTCCAAATCTATGACCGTGTGCTTCCGAGCCGCAGCGTAGCGACCTTGGTAGCATTGGCGGTCCTCGCTGGTGGTCTGTTCATTGCGCAGGGCATTCTCGATATGATCCGTGGGCGTGTATTGTCGCGGATTGGTGCCTCGCTGGATGAGGCCCTCAGCGCGCGCGTATATGATGCAATGACCCGCTTGCCATTCAGGGTCGCAGATCGGGGCGACGGCCTTCAGCCGCTGCGCGACCTGGACGCGATTCGTGCATTCCTTTCCGGACAAGGTCCAGCGGCCCTTTTCGATCTGCCATGGATGCCGATATATTTGGCGATCATCTTTTCCTTTCACATGACACTTGGAGTGGCTGCGCTCATTGGCGCCATCGTGCTTGTACTATTGACAATCTTGACCGACGTACTGACGCGAGGACCGTTATTTTCTGCCAGTGGCTTCGCGATGATGCGGAACGGACTAGCTGATGCAAGCGTTCGTAACTCCGAAGTGCTGACTGCCATGGGTATGAGAGGACGCATGGGCGTGCGCTGGGCTGAGGCGAACCAAAACTACATGGCCAGCAACCAACGGGCGACTGATGTAACAGGTGGTCTCGGATCCGTCTCCCGAACACTGCGCATGATGCTGCAATCGGCAGTTCTGGGGATCGGGGCTTATTTGGTTATTCATGGCGAGGCAACGGCGGGCATAATTATCGCGGGATCGATACTGGTTTCCAGAGCTTTAGCCCCGGTGGATCTTGCGATAGCAAACTGGAAAGGATTTCTGGCAGCGCGACAGGGTTGGCGGCGCTTGGACGCGCTTCTGAGTTTGATTCCGGCGCCGCCACAACAGTTGTCATTGGATGCTCCTGGCAGAAAGCTGACCGTGAAGAACGCTAGCGCAGTTCCGCCTGGCGCTCAAAGGGCCGTTGTCCAAGATCTAAGCTTTGCCCTCGAAAGTGGTCGCGGATTGGGCATTGTGGGTCCGAGCGGTTCGGGCAAATCGTCATTGGCGCGGATGTTAGTTGGCGTGTGGCAGCCAGCGCTGGGCTCGATCCGGCTGGACGGTGCTGCACTATCGCAGTGGTCGTCCGACGCTCTCGGTCGTCACATCGGCTATCTGCCACAAGAGGTCGAACTGTTTGCAGGGACGGTGGCCCAGAATATTTGCCGGTTCGAGCCCGATGCCAAATCAGAAACTATTATCGCAGCGGCACATGCCGCCGGCGTACACGAGTTCATTGTTACATTGCCTGGTGGCTACGAGACGGAACTTGGCGAGCAAGGGACCGTTTTGTCAGTGGGTCAACGACAGAGAATCGGACTCGCCCGCGCACTGTATGGTGATCCATTTCTTGTTGTGCTCGATGAACCAAATTCGAGCTTGGATGCAGACGGCGAGACGGCGCTTACGCAAGCAATTCTCGGCGTCCGGGGACGCGGGGGAATCGTGGTCGTAATTGCGCATCGGCCAAGCGCGTTGGCAGGGGTCGATCTGCTGCTTGTGATGGCACAAGGCCGGGCGGTACAATTTGGACCGAAGGACGAGGTGCTTGCCAGAATTGTTCGCACCCCATCTGAGAAACCAGGACCGCTGAAAGTGGTCAAAGGGCTAGAAAGGCCAGTGCCATGAGATCGCGTCAACGCGCCTGGCATCGCATTTCAATCCGCTACCACCTCTATGCAGGAATTGCGCTGGTCGCCTTGATTGTTGGGGGCGTGGGTGGATGGGCGGCGACGGCGGAAATCTCCGGCGCCGTCATTGCGCCTGGTTACATTGTGGTCGATTCCAACGTTAAGACGATTCAACATCCGACCGGTGGTATTGTCAGCGAGATCTCAGTGAGAAATGGCGATCAGGTGGCTGCCGGGGATGTTCTCCTGCGCCTTGATTCCACGATCTTGTCGGCTAGTCGGGCAATCATTGAGAAGCGACTCGCGGAACTCTCCGCGCGCAAGGCGCGACTCGAGGCCGAGCGTGGGGGAGCAGAAAGCGTTACATTCCCAGACGAACTGCTGGCGCGAGTGAAAGAGGCCGTCGTGTTGCGCGTTCTTGTTAGCGAGAAGGAGCTATTCAACTTGCGGCGAGCCGCACGAACGGGTCAGCAATCACAACTGCGCCAGCGTGTCATACAAATTGCTGACGAGATTCGCGGCCTGACATCCCAGGCTAGGGCAAAATCCAAAGAAATCGTCTTGATCCAACGGGAGTTGCAGGGTGCCCGCGAATTATGGGCCAAGAACCTAATGCCGATTACCAAATTGACGGCGATTGAACGAGAAGCCACACGGGTCGAAGGCGAACGAGCTCATTTGACGGCCAGTATTGCCAGGGCCAGAGGCAGAACTACCGAGCTACAGCTTCAAATTGTCCAAATTGATCGAGACCTTGCCAGCGAAGTTGCCAGGGAGTTGGGGGACATCGACGCTAAGTTAGGCGAGTTCGTCGAAAAAAAAATAGCCACCGACGACCAGTTCAAGCGACTGGATATCCGCGCGCCGCAGGCGGGCACGGTGCATCAGTCAAAAGTTCATACGGTCGGTGGAGTGATCAATGCCAGTGAGACTGTCATGCTGATCGTACCCAAAGCTGACAACCTGACGGTGGAAGCAAAAGTCGCTCCAAAGGATATTGATCAGTTGCAGCACGGGCAAACGGCGATACTTCGGTTTGCTGCGTTTAACCGGATGGCGACGCCTGAGATCGTTGGCAATTTAAGCCACATTTCCGCTGATATCACGATCGATGAACGCTCCGGTGCGAGCTACTTTAGCGTCCGAATTGCCCTCGGTGCAGATGAAGTTGCCCGACTCGGCGACGTGGCGCTGTTACCAGGCATGCCGGTCGAAGCATTCGTCCGCACCGGTGATCGCAAAGTCATAACCTATCTTGTAAAACCCATTCGCGATCAGATCATGAGGTCCTTCAGGGAGAATTGATCGGTCCTCAATTCCATCGCAGTCCTCGC
>JBPCWB010000665.1:0-4234 GCA_051009955.1 Hyphomicrobiaceae bacterium
CCCATAGCCGATGCTGCCATGCCCAGCGATTGCCATTCCGACCCAGCCGATACAGCATGTAGAAGCCGTAAATTGGAATGAATATAAGAAACGCTCGGTAGGTGCTGTTGCCGATGCCCCAGATCCAGTTCAGCAGGCAGGCGCCCCAGTTCCATTTGTTCAGATGCGTGGGAATGGGTGTGTCTTTGGGTTGGCCGGGATAAGGCATGCTTTACGTTTTCAATTGTGCTTCTCCCGAAATCCTATTCGACCGATCAGGCCATTTGAATTGCGCTAAAGTTGATGGAACCCGCACTTTCAAATTCAAACTGGGATCGTTGCAGCGGGCATTTTCCGTGCGTTCATTCTGCGGCTTGGGTCGACTCAACCGTGTGCTGTTCAGATTCTGCGGTTCGGGGCATGGTAGGGCGATTTGCTGATCGGCTATTCGATCTTCACGGGTGATGCTACGCCTGCCGGCCGACGCGTCTCGATGACGTGGCGCGGACCGGTACCGCGTTCGCCCGCCTCATCGTGCGGATTGTAGAGCGCGCACTTGCGCAGTGACAGGCAGCCACAGCCGATACAGCCGTCGAGGCGGTCGCGGAGGCGCTGCAGTGTCGCAATTCTCTCATCGAGCACGGTGCGGAAGTCGCGACTCATCCGACTCCAATCCCGTTGTGTCGGCGTGCGTTCGTGCGGCAGCGCCTGCAGCTGAACCTTGATCTGCTCGATGGAAAAGCCCAGCTGCTGGGCGATCAGCACGAACGACAACCGCCGGATGTCGGACCGCAGATAGCGCCGCTGGCCGCCGGCGTTGCGATCCGGTGCAATCAATCCCTTCGATTCATAGAACCGGATGGCGGAAACGGAGAGGCCGGTTCGTCTGGCGATCTGGCCAATGGTCAGGGGATCGTGTGCGCGCACGGTCAGCTCCTTCTCGGTCGCGGAAATAAAAGCTTGACCTCAAGTTAAGTTGAGGAATTACGCTTGGCAACTATCAACGATCGGATGCACGAAGCGGAAAGGAAATCATCATGACAAGCGCGACACTGGAACACGTCAACGTCACTGTCAGCGACGCCGATGTCATTGCCGACCTGATGTGCTCGTTGTTCGACTGGCATGTGCGTTGGCAGGGCGATGCGATCAACGGTGGCCACACGATACATGTCGGCAGTGACGACTCCTACGTTGCGGTCTATGCCAATGGCCCGACCTCGGAGACCGGACTGTCACGGTACGAACAGCGCGGCGGCCTCAATCACATTGGTGTCGTCGTCGACGATCTCGACGGCGTCGAACGGCGCGTCAAAGAGGCCGGATACGCGACACACAATCATGCCGACTACGAGCCGGGCCGACGGTTCTATTTCAACGGACCCGACGGCATCGAGTTCGAGGTCGTCAGCTACGCGTGAGCCATGTGCCGTTGCGGCGTGGAAGCCGGTAAGCTAACCGCGGTGCGACGGCCTTGCATGCGTCAGGACGGAATGCGCAACCGGCCAAATAGGATTGCTGGCCGCACATCATTTAAGGCATGGCACGAAGGTCTCTTGTATAGTTGTCGCCTCACATCTAATCAGCAGGTTGTACGTCACGCAATTGCGCTGATTGAAAGGCGGGTTCCATGGTCCACGATCAGTTTCTCCGAGACATTGCAGATCGCCTGTCCGCAGAACCTCAAATTGTGGCGCTCTTTCTTGCTGGCAGCTATGGGAGTACGACGGCGGACCGCCATAGCGACATTGATCTCGTGGCCCTCGTCGATCAGGCGCATCACGCTCGCGTCGCGCGAGTCTGGCGATCGACGATGGAAGACCTGCGCACCGTCGTTTCCTGGAATGAGCGGCGAGGGGGCGGGGTGCTTCTGAATGCGATTACGGATTGCTGGCTGCGCTGCGATTTCTATCTGACAGAGCCAGGCAACTTTGTCCGCAGGGCCCAAACGACGGTGAAACCGCTCTTTGATCCAAATAATATCTATAGCACTCTGCCGATGCACCTGCCGCCTGCCACGCCTGATCCGGAGCGTGTGGCGTACCTCATCAAAGAATTCATTCGCGTGCTTGGTCTGATGACCGTCGTCATTGGTCGCAGCGACTATGTTACGATGGCAAAGGGCGTGGAACTGTTGCGGGAGTTGCTGAAAGATCTGATGCTGGAAGAATGTCCATTGCCTGATCGCGGCGGGGCGTTGCACCTCAGGCGCTTGCTGACTCCCGAACAAATGGAGCTGTTGGAAGCTTTGCCGTATCCGGCGCCGGAACCAGACGAATTGATCGCTGCCAATATTGCGATGGCAGGGGCGTTCCTCCCAGTCGCGCGACGGCTTGCCGAACAACTGGCCATTGCTTGGCCAAGCGCATTCGCAAAGGCAACACACCGCCACCTCCACGATAAGCTCGGTGTTGTCATCGAGGACCTTCGATAGTCACGACTTTGACCCGCGTATCGCGCGCTCTCAATGATGATTGGGAGCGGCGGCACGGCGCGCGCTTTTTAGGATGGATTTGTTGCCAGACACGGGGCACCAAATCACATTGACCTTGACATGAAACCAAAGGGTATTATATAGATATGATACCAAATGGTTTTATATGAGGTGCTGCATGATCTGCTTCCGATACATTCCCGCCCAGTCCAAAGCTGGGCAGTTATATGGCAAGGGCCTGCCTCGTCACAGTGGCGATGACATTCTGAATTGGCCGCTGGCCAGCGTGGTGCGGCCATGATCGCCGCAAATCCCGCAATCGACGGTGGTGCTGTGCAGGCTGCATTCAGGGCGCTCGCAGACCCGACGCGGCGGGATATCCTGTTGTTGCTCGGCGCGCAGGAGATGACGATTGCCGAGGTCTCCGACCGCTTCGCGATGACCCGCGCCGCCGTCAAGAAACATCTCACCGTTCTCGAAGAGGGGCGCCTGATCTCGGTGCGTGCGCAAGGTCGCGAACGCATCAACCGTCTCGAGCCCGAGGCGTTGAAGCCCGTTGTCGAATGGCTCGTCCACTTCGAGCGCTTCTGGGATCAGCGCCTGACCAGACTGCAGGATGCCGTCGCGCGCGAGACAGCGCAAACGGCCACGCCTAAGCCAGCGAAGCCCAAATCAACTCCTCGCACAACACGAAAGCCAAAACCATGACAACGACCACCATCATCAAGACTGTTTTCTTTGACGCTTCTCGCGAAACCGTGTGGTCGTTTTTGACCGACAAGGACAAGCTCGGTGCCTGGTATCATCCGGCCGAAGCAGATCTCGCCGAGGGGGAACCCTATGAACTCTATAAGGTCGACGACGACGGAGCGCGTGCGCGTCTGATCTGGGGGCGTGTTCTAAAGATGCAGCCGTTCGACAAACTGGTGACGACGTTTTGCATTGCGCCGTTCGGGGGGCGAGAGACGACGGTAACGTGGCAGCTGAGCGAATCCGCAGGTGGCACACGACTGCATCTGACGCACGATGGAATCGCCGATGCGGCGGGCGAGGCGACACTGCGCTTCCTGAAGGCTCTCGATGATGGTTGGGATCAGCATCTGGGAGACCTGCGTAAGGCAGCCGCGTGACCGTGCGGCCTGCACCGGGCACGGAAGGCGCAATGGACTATGCTAGTCTCGCGACCATAATCGATGGGTCCTGCTAACTGGTCTAGGAAGTTGTGCCATGGCTTACGATGAAGAACTCGCATCCCGATATCGCAAGGGGCTCGCCGGTCAAAAGGGGATCTCCGAAAAGCGCATGATGGGCGGCATCTGCTTCTTCCTCGACGGCAACATGATCGGTGGCGCGGATCGCACCAAGGCCGGCGCGGGACGTTTCATGTTTCGCGTCGGCAAGGACAACGAAGCGACCGCCCTGGCCCGCGCCGGCGCGACGATCATGGAACACGGCGGGCGGCGCATGGGCGGCCTGGTGTTCGTCGACGAGGCCGCCTGCGATGCGGCCGCGCTCAAAGACTGGCTGGCGCTGACGCTCAGTTTTGTACGGACCTTGCCACCGAAGTAGGGCGCCTCCGCTCGAAAGGCTCATTCTTAGTGTGGGAGCCTGGTGTTCGTGCTGTCTTGCACGACGATTGATCGATTGTTCCCAGGAACTTCAGCCGAGCCCGGCAAGCGCCATACTGCGGCCACGGACATCGGAAAGGGCTGGACGCCCTGCCACCAAACGGCAACGACGACCCATGAAACTCATCTGGCGATTGTTTGCGACAGCGGTGTTCATTTATGCGGCCATCGTTATGGCCATGTATATCGGCCA
>JBPCWB010000666.1:0-8666 GCA_051009955.1 Hyphomicrobiaceae bacterium
GCAATCACGCAATTGAGCTTAGAGTGCGAGTTGAACTTCGGGTCCTGAGAATGCGGCAGGCCACGCACTTGCGGCACGGTCGCAAGCCGAATGCCGGGGGCCTCGAACCGATCGATGGGCTTCGAGTGCTCCATGATAATCACAATCGTTGGACCGAACTTCGAGAGGTTTGGATGCTGGAATGGTTTTGCCTTAGTCCCGCGTGTGACCATCAGCCGGCAGTGGACATCGTGCGTCATGCTGTTGGCCTCGGCCGTTTGCTGCAGCGCCCGCGCGATTCCTTGCCGATCCATGCCGATGTCCAGAGAGATCGCCTTGCAGCTGTTAAACAGGCGATCCATATGTTCGTCGAAGAAGGCCCACTTTCCGTTGTAAAGACGCATGCCCTCCCACATGCCATCGCCCAGCATGAAACCAGAATCGTAAACCGACACACGTGCTTCGTCGCGATGCACGATTTCACCGTTGACGTAGATCTTGATGTGCCGATTGCGGATGTCCTCCTCGGCATCATGTGTCGTTTGAGTGGGCGTCGTGGGCATGCGTGCGTCCTATTCATCTATATTCAATTGGCGGTAAGATCTGCGGAATGCACATAAGGTCTTCACCCCACAAGATCGTCGAATCCGACGTTTTTGCCAATTCGCCAACCAGCTGCTGTCGCAGCTCGCGGGCATCCGTTTGCGGCGCCATTTGGGTCGTGACACTTATCCAAGTCGTTGCTGCACGCGACCCAAGGCACTGCTGGCAGATTATGGCCTGATCCTGCTGTCCTTCTTCGTCCGGCCAAAACGAGAGGACACTGCAATGACATCGAACCGTAGACGCAATCGAGGACTCGTCAACACCGCTTCAAGATCAATCAGGCTGCATTGATATGCGCGCGACAGCAATACCGTTCTCGCCGGCCACGCTGTACAAGAGGTACGTTTCAGCGTCCTCCTCGAAGACGGCGGGGTCACGAAGTTCGCGCACCGGTTCCGAGGCCATCCCGCGGACTGATGGGCGAAGAGGAAGATTGCCCCCCTCATAGTCCTGCTCGGGTTCAAGAACTGTCACGGTCGGACCTGGGCGCCATTCCCCCCAGTCGTCCGACAGCTCTATGTCAGCAACCAAGATGCGTTCCGGCGTATCACCGATCCGCGTGTAGAACACGAACAGCCGGTCGCGCCGAATCAGCAGTGCGCTGTGGCGCATGTTCGGTTCAAAAGGATTTGGCCCTTCTTCGAAGTCGCTTAGACCATCCCTCGAGCGATAGAATAGACCGGGCATTGCAAGGGCATAGTGCCAGTCCTTGTATTGCACCGATCGCATGTACGGTCGGCCGAGGATCTCCGGACGTGCCGCAAAGTGTAGCCCGTCGGAGGATAACGCGACGCGGGTGAATTGCGGCGCCTGGTCCCCTGTTGGTACGTCGCCGCCGTGAAAATACAATCTGATCTGTCTCGCTTCATCATCGACTATGACATCCGGCGAGGCGATATGCCCTCCGAAGCAGCTGTCTTCGAGTGGCAAGACACCGGCTTCATGAGTCCGCCAAGAGCCGGTTATCGTGTCAGCGACAGCAAGGCGAATGTAGCGACCGTCGTGGTGACCAAAATAGAGATAGTAACGGCCAAGGGGGTTGGGCAGCCAGTCCGGCACTTTGATGAGTGACGGGCCGTTGACATTGCCGCCCATTCTGCCGTCCATATTCGGCTTGATGATGGGGCCATCCCCCATCCTTTGCGCCAAAATTCTCACCCAAATTGCCCTTGATGCTCGATCCAAACTGCGAAAGTTCATTCCGCTGCGAAGCGGGAACGATGGCCGAGGTTTACGAGAACTCGAAAGCCTCCTCAACCAATGATGCCAATATCAATTGTTGCAGATCAGGCTGGTCGCGTCACCAATTCATACTGAGCTCAGCGACATACGGTTTTTCCGCGGCAGTTGCATTTGTCGAATGGTCAGACGGCGCGTGTCACTTGCAATCTGCCGCCTCACCGACGCCGGCGACTGGTCGATTGGGTGCTTGCGAGGCCGCCGCCACTTATTTCCTTGCAATAGTCTGCTATCTTGACTTGCATCATGCCGCTTGTCGCCGGTCTATATGAGCATCGACCGATGTCAGCGGATAGCGGAGGCGTGAAGCGATGGCGACGAAAGACCTGGCAACTGCCAACCAATGGCCGGAGGTCGCTAAGATCACCGTCGGCGATCTCATCGACGTGACGGCGGCCGGTATACGCGATTTTCGCGCTGCGCCTCAGTATGGCCTGTTCTTCGGCGGGATGTACGCCGTTGTGGGCTGGGTGCTTCTGATCATGCTGTGGATGTTCGAGCTCTACTATCTCGTCTATCCGCTTGCCATGGGGTTCGCGCTCGTGGCGCCATTCGCCAGCGTCGGCTTCTACTCAGTCAGCCATTTTCGCGAACAGGGCAAGCCGCTATCGTGGGACGCCGTGTTCCGGGCTATTCGCGAAGCATCGAAGAGGGATCTTCGCTGGATGGCGCTGATCACCGGATTCACCTTTTTTGCCTGGGTTGACTATGCGGCGATCCTCTATCTTTCACTGATTGGCTTCAAGGAAGTTGGGCCTCAACTCTTCACCGAAATCGTCACCACGACGCACGGGTGGGTGTTTCTTTTGGTCGGCAACCTCACAGGCGCGCTCATTGCAGTGATCGTCTTTTCAATCTCCGTTGTAACCTACCCGATGCTCTACGACCGCGACGTTGATTTCGTTACCGCAATCGTGACCAGCGTGCGCCTGGTCATGGCCAACCCTGTCACGATGCTAATCTGGTGTGCATTCATCGCGGTGCTAACGGGCTTGTCGCTCATCACCATCTTCGCGGGACTGTTCATCATGCTGCCCGTCCTCGGACATGCCAGCTGGCACCTCTATCGCCGCGCGGTCGGCCCGCCTTCTGTGGCGGACACGTCAGGTCATCTGTGAGTCTGAGCAGACGTGAGACAGCGAGAGTAATCTCGGGCCATTGCCGACAGGCCGAAGCCTTTGTCCACGTTACATCCAATTCGACGCCGGCCGCCCACCACCACAATTGCGGAGCATGATTTTGAGCGGTTGGGGCTGCTCTGTGATTGCTTTCGAAAATTCGAAGGCGTGATTGCGGTTGCCCCGAAGGGCTCGCTACGCCGCCGCATCCGCCGCGACGGCTTGAGTACTCGTCGCTAAGAACCCGCGGATATGGCGTACTGCGAGATCGATCTTCCGGTCGTTCTCCTTCCAAGGATAGAGGCTGACCTGTGCGTTGGGTGCCAGCAGAGCCGTCTCCATTGCCGTCGCGTAGGGATGTGCCGGGATGTCGTCCGGCAAGACCAGCACCGGTGTTAGGCAGTTGCGTACGAAATCGCGGTCAACGGTAAAAACGAAATCCGCCCGCTTCGTGTACATGTTGTTGAGGTAGTCGGAGGCCATTTCCATGGTGACCTCAGGTCGCCGCGCGCAAAACTCCGACGCCCAACCATTGATGTTGTTTCGGTAGAAGATGTCCGGCACACTTGAGTTGTAGCCGCTCGGATGCACGAGAACCGCGGAGACGACCCGGTCGCCTGCGCGCTTCAGCATGTTCCATATCATCGGACCGCCGATACAGAAGCCCATCACCATGAACCGGTCGATCCCGAGATGGTCCATCAGGCCAAGCTGGTCGTCGGTGAACCCGTCCCACGTCCGCTCGATCTCGAGCGGTCCGGTCGACTGACCGCCATTGGCGTTGCGCAGGTCCAGCGCGACGACGCGATAGTTCTTGCTGAATTCCTCCAGCGGATTAAAGGCATGGTTGGCGAGCCCCGCTATGGTCGCGTTCAATCCACCGCCGGGAATGACCAGCAGCGGGAAGCCGGATCCAGCCTCCTCATAATGGATCTGCACGGGACCGTTTTCATATATTGGCATGGCGGTTTTCCTTTCCCGATGAGGTATACCGCGTTCGTCCGCGCGGTTGCCATCCTGGACGCGTACAATCAAGCCTCTAATATGGTTCTAGTCGCCGTGATGGCCCTTCATATAATACCACGAGGCGCAGCCACGGCACCCGGAACGGAGTTCGCACAATGACAAAGACGTATACGCCGCCGAAAGTTTGGACATGGGAAGGCCAGAAACAGGGCCGATTTACCAGCACCAACCGCCCCATCGCCGGCGCGACCCATGACAAGGAATTGCCCGTCGGCAAGCACCCGCTGCAGCTCTATTCGCTCGGCACGCCGAACGGTGTGAAGGTCACGGTGTTGCTAGAGGAGTTGTTGGCACTGGGCCATGCCGGCGCCGAATACGACGCCTGGCTGATCCGCATCAGCGACGGCGACCAGTTCGGCAGCGGCTTCGTTGCGGTGAACCCGAACTCCAAGATCCCCGCGCTGATGGACCACAGCACCACTCCTCCAACCCGTGTCTTCGAGTCCGGCGCGATACTGCTGTACCTGGCGACGAAATTCGATGAATTTCTGCCGAGTGATCCATCGCAACAGCCGGAATGCCTGTCCTGGCTGTTCTGGCAAATGGGCAGCACTCCCTATCTCGGCGGCGGCTTCGGCCATTTCTACGCCTACGCCGAGGACAAACAGCAATACCCCATTGACCGCTACACAATGGAAACCAAGCGCCAGCTCGACGTGCTCGATCGGCGCCTGGCCGACAACCGCTACATGTGCGGCGATGAATACACCATCGCCGATATGGCGATCTGGCCATGGTATGGCGGACTGGTCATCTTCGACCAGTACGGAGCCGAGGAGTTCCTCGACGCCAGGTCATACACCAACGTGTTGCGTTGGGCCGAGGAGATCCATGCCCGCGAACCGGTCAGGCGGGGCCGCATGGTCAATCGCCTGCGCGGCGAACCGCACGAACAGCTCCGCGAACGCCATGACGCCGGAGATTTTGAAACGAAAACGCAGGACAAGATTGAGGCAGCGGACTGAAGCGCGGCGACAAGAGCGTCGAGCGGCGCACGAACAATGTCACAGTGTCGTGCAGGTTTCACGCTCTTCCGAAATTGCGGGAGGACGGGGACTTGGCCGCCCGCCGACGGGTTCGTCTCCAGTTGAGATGCTACACCCGTGCCAATAGACTTGAACTTGTCTAACGTGCTCAACGGTCCTTCATGAAAGGAAGCACGCCTCACGTAAAGTAGAGCACGTCCGGTGTTGGTCTCGTGTCGTTCAATGGCAGAACGCCCGGCTGTTAACCGGTCGATCCTAGTTCGTGTCCAGGCACGAGGACCAAACTTTTTACTTGCGTGAACGCGCGCGAGTCATTAAGTACGTCGCTCCGATCAACCGACAGCCGAAGGAGGCAGTCATGATGTATGGATGTTGTCTCGATATTATCGGCGGCTGTCGAGGTATCGAGGAACGGGCCTAAGAGGGTCCGTCGTCTAGTGGTCTAGGATCGCGCACTTTCACTGCGCAGACGCCGGTTCAAATCCGGTCGGACCTGCCACAACGAAAACAGAACAATCGACAGTCGTCACTCATTCCGGCCCATCGGTCCAGCATGGAGTGGACGCCCGCTTGTCTCGTGGGAGATCATCGGTTCGAGTCCGATATGGGTCGCCAGGACTGGCGTAGCTCAACGGCAGAGCCCCCGACCGATAATCGGGAGATGGTTGTTCGATTCAACCCGTCAGTACCAACTCCGGTGCGCGGGCGAGATGGGAACGCGACGGCCTGCAAAGTCGTTCATGACGGGGTTCGATTCCCCGGCGCACTTCCATCGGCTGGCTTAGCTCAGAGGCAGAGCAATGGGTTTCCACCCCGTGTGCAACGGTTCGAATCCGATAGTCAGCTCCATGCCGCCGTAGCTCAATGGCAGAGCACCAGGTCGCCATCCTGGAGACGTGCGTTCGATTCGCGCCGGCCGCTCCACTTTCTTATTGACGCCAACTTTGCGAGTCATTAGGTACACCACTCCGAGAGCCGGCAATCGTGCCGCCTCACACACTTGAAGAAAGCCGGACCAATGTTCGTCGTCACTTCCGCAGTGTCGTTTATGGCCGCCTCGAGCTATCGAAGCTCGATGGCGACGACCATATAGTCACGCGCGGAAGGATAAGCCGAAAGAACCTGGGTAGCGGCAGCGGTCTTGAAAACCGAAGATCCTTCAAAGGGTGTGTGAGTTCGAATCTCACTCCTTCCGCCACAATTTCTCCTGTGTAGCTCAGCGGTAGAGCGCGCCCCTCATAAGGGTTGAGGCCGGTGGTTCAAATCCACCCACAGGGACCATGCCAAGGTAGCAATGGTCGTTCATGCAGCCGGTTGAAGCCCGGTAGATGTTGGCTCGAAACCAACCCTTGGCACCATAGCGGTTTAGCTCACTGGCAGAGCGGGAGGCTTACATCCTCCGCGTAGGGAGTTCGATTCTCTCAACCGCTACCATGGGATCGTAGTGTCAACGGGAGCACGTCTGCCTTGCAAGCAGAAGGTCGGGGTTCAAATCCCCGCGACTCCACCATCGCCCGATTAGCTTAACTGGTAGAGCGCCGGCTTTGTAACCCGGTGGCCGGGGTTCAAGTCCTCGATCGGGCTCCAACGGATGGTTGGCAGAGAGGTAATGCAGCCGCTTGCTAAGCGGTCGAGCCCGCAAGGGTGCGGTGGTTCGATCCCACCACCATCCGCCAATGCCCTGGTTCCCACACGGCGCGCCGTAAACGCGCTGGCTATGAAACAGTGTGGTGGCTGCCGCGGCGGTTCGATTCCGTGCCGGGGCACCATTAATGACGCGTAGCAAGAACTTATTGACTGAAAGCATTTTGGACTCTGCTGAAGGAGCAGCTTATGTCGCCAAACCTATCGCCACTGGCTAACGCTCCGCGCGGCCGCTCGTCAGGTGCTCCGTCAAGTCCATACGAGACACATTTTGCTTCCGTGACCATTGGAATGTCAGAAGATTGGATGACTCGGAAGATGACGATGAACCAGTCACTCGGCGGTGCCCCATGCTACGAAGGTGCGTGGTGGTTTGAATTCGGATAGCGGTTCCCGGTTGCGCTCACCCCGGGACCAAGGATCTCTCGGGTAGTCTTCAGTCCGACGGCTCGCGAGGTCCACCACCTTCGCGAGATTTTTTTATCGGGGAAAGCGTTGTTCTTACCATCCGTCTCCCCGACGCGAGTTTGGCGCGCCAAAGCCAACGGTGGTGCCGGCCGGCTTAGCTAACCGGCAGGCACCGCCTCCACTTTGGAAACTGGAGAAAGAAATGACTGACAAGATCCATGTCAATGTCGGCACCATCGGTCACGTCGACCACGGCAAGACGACGCTGACCGCAGCGTTGACGCATGTGCAGGCCTTGCGGGTTGGCGGCCGGGCGCTCGGTCTGGATCAGATCGACAATGCCAAAGAGGAGTCGATCCGCGGCATCACGATCAACACCACGCATGTCGAGTACGAGTCGCAGACGCGCCACTATGCGCATATCGACTGTCCGGGCCACGCCGACTATGTCAAGAACATGATCACGGGCGCCTCGCAGATGGACGGGGCGATCCTGCTTGTTGATGGCACGGAAGGTGCGGCCAAGCAGACGGTCGAGCATGTGCTTCTGGCCCGACAGGTCGGCGTCGAGCACATTGTCGTGTTCGTCAACAAGATGGACATGCTCGACGATGGTGAGCGGGCCGACATGGCAGAACTGATTGAGATGGAGATCGGTGCCATGCTGGAAGCACAGGGCTACGGCGATGTCGCCTTCGTGTTCGGCAGTGCGCTCAAGGCCCTCGGTGCTGCAATGTCAGGCCAATCCGACAGCCCTGATGCTGCCTGCATCAGCGAACTTGTGGCGGCGCTTGACAGCCGGATCCCAGAACCGGTGCGCGACTTCGAAAGCCCCTTCCTGATGCCGATCGAAGGCGTGCACACCATTCCGGGACGCGGAACGGTCGTGAGCGGCCGAGTCGAGCGTGGCGTTATCAAGGTTGGTGACGTGATTGAAATCGTCGGCCTGGATACAGGTGGCGAGGAGGTCGTCGTGACGGGCACGCAAGCCTTTCACAAAGACATCGCCGAGGCGCGTGCCGGCATGAACGTCGGTCTGCTTCTGCGCGGTGTGAAGCGTGAAGGTGTCCAACGCGGCCAAGTGCTCAGCGCACCTGGCGTGATCAAGCCATACCTGAAAGGTTCGGCACAAATCTTCGTGCTGAGCCGCGAGGAAGGTGGCCGTCACACGCCGTTCGGAACCGGCTATCAGCCGCAGTTCTTCTTCGGCACCAGCGATGTGTCGGGGACGATCACCGTCACCGGAGACGGGCTGGTTCAGCCAGGCGATCGGGCCGAGGTCAGCTTCGCGCTGAACAAACCGGTGGGCATCGAAGCCGGCATCCGCTTTGCCATCCGTGAAGGCGGGAAGACGGTCGGTGCCGGTTTCGTCACCGAGGTTCAGTCGTAAAACATCGACCAGAGCAACGTTTCCAAGCGCCAGCACTCTGCGCTGGCGCTTGGGAGCACCGGATTCGCATTTGGAGAGCATTAGCAAGGCAGAGGTGAAGCCGCTGCGCGCTGACATATCTCAACCGTGTCAACCGACCGGCCAAAAGGATCGGCGGATTGACCGCCCTGTCTGCCGGCGGCGGGCGACTTAGAAGGCCATCTTCTTGTCAGGCCGATACTTGTTTTCCGGCACAAAGCCCGAGCGCTCGGCTTCGCGCGGATTGCGTAC
>JBPCWB010000667.1:0-8043 GCA_051009955.1 Hyphomicrobiaceae bacterium
CGACCAGCTCGAGCCGCGAAGCGACTTCACATTGATTTACGAAGTCACGAGAAAGAGCACCAATTAGGTCATCGACGTCAAGAGGACACACGTTATTCGTCCTCGAGATCGCAGCACCACGGGGCCAATCGTCGGACAACATGCAACGTGGCTGGCGAGCACGTCGAAGCAAGTTTGGGCGCGGCCGGACTGCCTCGTCGCCGCGCCGTATTGAACTAGAGCGGCGCGGGACCGACGTATTGAACCCGCACTCTCGCGACGCCGTTGCCAAGAAACCCAAGCTCCTTTGCCGCACGACGCGAGACATCGACAATCCGACCCGGGACAAACGGGCCACGATCGTTGATACGCACGATCAATGATCGCCGATTGCGCAAATTGGTCACCCGCACATACGACGGTAGCGGCAAGGTCTTGTGTGCGCCCGTCAGACGGCTGGCATCATGGACCTCGCCATTCGCCGTCTGTCGGCCGTGAAACTTGTCCGCATAATAGGCCGCCGTACCGACCCGGTCATAGTTTTCGTCGTGTCGCGGAACATAGGTCCGGCCTGCGACAACATAGGGCCGACCCAGCTTGTACCGCGGACTACTGCGCATTGGCGGCGACCTGCCGGCGCGCGCAGCCTCGTTCGCATGGGGAGCGCCTACGCCACCACGCGAACAGCCCCCTACGGCTAATCCAGTCAAACAAACTCCCGAAAGCACCACAGCCGTGCAAATACCTGACGCACGCATAACAATTCACTCCATGCAGACAGGTCGCCCCCCGACGACATCATTCCCTTCCGATCAATTCTCGAATACCCGATCGCGGTTTCGCAGTCGCATGGTTAATTTTCGGTAAATACGGTTTTGGTAGCAAACAACCAAAGCGTGCAGACCGCTACCCATTGGCACGGAAAAAGACGAATTGCGGCGTAGAATTATATTCAAAAATAGACATTATGTAAGAGACAGTAAATCAAGATAACCACCTGTAGTTGCGGGAATTTTTTTGATCTCTTGGGCGTCAATTTAACGAAGATTCCATCTGAAAGTTCTAAAAATGAGCATTGGTTGGGACGTCGTTTCACTGGACACGTTCGGACGCAGGTCCGATCCCCTGAGCGCAACACTCAATGATTGAGTCGCAGCGTCAATGCCTACGACAGCCAACCATCGTTAGTCGTAAAAGCCCTTGCAGGTCTCGCGTACGCATGTCGGTTAAGGTCAAACGAGAGCGCCCGGATCAGCGGCGCCACCACCGCGTCACGGCGCCTCTCTTCGTGACGATCAGCGGTTGCCGACGTCGCGTCGACAATTGGAGCCTCGGAGGCTTCAAGGTCAGCGGTCTCAACGTCGACCTGCCGCAGCCGGGTCAACACCTGGACATCGATGTCGAGCTGCCGTTTCAGGGCTTCCAGATCGCCTTTCGGCAATCCGTTGAAATCGTCCGCTGCGATCGCGATGAAGCGATGGTTGCGGGCAGGTTCATCGAACTCGGCGAGCGCGAAGCCGAGCTCATGCAGCACTTCATCGAAGATATCGTTCGTGGTGCGATGTCGTCAGTCGATGACACGATACAGCGCATTGATGTGCCGGTTACGCCGGCCTCTCTCAAGCCTGACGGTGCGCCCGCTCATGCCGTCCCCGTGCGACGATGGCCGGTCCGGGCAATGGTCATGTCGTCAATCTACATTGTCGCCGGCCTGGCAGTGATCGGCTACACCGGCATCGTCGTCTTTGCCAACTATTTCAATCTCGAGGTGCGGTCGGCCGTCATCTCGGCGCCACTCGAGCAGGTCAAAGCCCAGGCTGACGGTCGCGTCCGCTGGACCGGATTCCGTCCGGGTGACACGATCTTCGAAGGCGATACCGTTCTTCGTCTCTTCGACAACAAAGTGGAACGCGAAGTCGATCTTGCCCGCCTCGCCATTGAAGAACGGTCCAACGAGATCACCTATCTCATGCGGCGCAAGGTCGACGAAATCGAGAGAATCTCTGCCTTCGCGGACGTCGCAACACGTGACATCGAGCAGGCAAAACTGCTTCAGGAAAGTCTTTCGGCGCAGGTCAAGTCCGCTCGACTCGTCTACCTCCGCACACGGCGCCTGCATGGAGGCCGCTACGACGGTTTCATCAAGGTCGCGAATGCCAAGAGGCAGCTGGTCGCCCTGCAAAAGAAACTCGCAAGCCAGAAAGTGGAACTGAGGACTCGGATCAAACTCGCCGAGAAGAACCTGGGCAAACGCCACTTCACGGGCAACAACCTCGTCGGCGACCTGCAGAGCATCACTGCCCAAATCCAGCGTGCGGAAGGTGCGCTCAAGCTGGAGCGGCAACGCTACGAACTGGCCCGCATGCAGCGCGATCGCCTTGCCGTCAAAGCGCCGTTCACCGGAACGTTGCTCAACCTGCCGCATGTCAACAACGGTCACGTCAAGGCTGGAGAAACAATTGCGCTGTTCGAACGCAACGGCGAACGCGAGATCACGGCGTTTCTCACGCAATCCGAAGTGCTGGACGTAGCCTATGACACCGATGCACAGATCTACGTGCCGGCCACCGGCGAGGTTGCGGCTGCGCGCATCGTCAACATCGATCGGACAATGGGCTTCTTCAAGCAGGCCTCCAAACGTTCACCCATTCGCCTGCAGTGGCGCGAAGACAAGGAGCGCACCGCCCGCGTAACCCTGGCGTTCAATGATCCTGAAGCGTTCAGCCGCGCCAAAGAGTATCGCGCCGGCCTGCCGGTAATCGTCAACTTCTCGCGAAAATCCGGCGGCTATGTGCTGGCGCGTGTGCGCAGCTTTGTGAACTACGCCTGGTCGATGGCACCGCCCCAGCCGAAAATATCGCACGTTGCAACCGGCTTGATCGAAAGCTACCGCTCGAATGCCAAGCGGCTCGGTGAAACGATGCGCCGACGTTATGCCCGTATCGCCGACGTCCCAAAACCTGTTCTGGCGCAGCGACGCCAGTCGACTCGCCTGCACACGTTTGCTCAGAGCTTCAAGTTGCGCCGGACGACCTCTGCAAAGCGGCCCGCTTCCGAGGCCGACCCGCGCCCCGAGCTATGACAACACCTTGGCTCACCCTTGGGGCAACACCCATACCTCCGGCTTCGCGGGCAGCAAATCGCGTGAAATTGTGATTTCGGATGTTGGCAGGCGGCGGACCGCAAAACTCTTTTGAGCGGCCTCGACAAATCGCCCAAGGGTGAATTCCGAGAAATAGTGCATCGGAATAATCAATGGCGCCTTCAAGGCTTTGAGAACCTCCATCATGCCGGGCACATCCAGCGTATAGCTCCCGTCAACCGGAACCATCACGACATCCATCTGCCCGACCTGGCCCAGCTGTTGCACGGTCAGCGTGTGGTGGAGATGGCCAAGGTGCGCGATGCATAGGCCGCTCACCTCGAAGACAAAGATCGAGTTTCCATACTTGTGATAGGCCGACTCGTCGCCGAACGTGCGGATGTTCGTGGGTATGTTGCGGACACGCAGATCCTGCAATGTCAGATCATGAATCTGGGCCTTGCCCGGCGTTGGATTCCAGCCCTTTAGGACATGTTTGATGTTCGGGTCCGGATTAAGGCTGTGATGGGTATCATGTGCCAGGTTCATTGTCGCGATGGTCGGCGTGGGATTGACGCTGACATAATCATTGTAGTCGGTGACCGCTGACACGCCTTTTGGGCTTGTCAGGTAGAACGTCGAGTGGCCCAGATACCGCAAACCGACCTGATGGCTTTCCAAAGCCGCCCGAACGATGGGGCGGTGATGTCCCCAAGCCGGTGCAGGTGCCTGCGCGAACGCCAGACAGCGATCGGGCGCTGCCTTTTGCGCGTGGCCCAGCGAAGCGGAAAGTGCGAAGCCGATTGCAACCAGAACGGAGCGGGCGAAAATCGATAAATACGACACGCGAACCTCCAGATCATAGTGATCGAGATCCTCATCTAACCATCGCTTCGCGGTATCGGCAATCGCCATTGCGAGCAGAAATCCGTGATCAGTCGCCGAACCGCCCCGCCGGCCAGGCGATATTCCGCGCGCGGCGGCGCAAACATGTCGATCACCTGGGCGCCATCCGGTCCGGCTTCAAAGCCATGCTCGACACCGCCGGGCGTGCACCAAAAGTCGCCTTTGCCAACTTCGATGCGCTCGCTTTCGGCAATGTTGAAAAAGTGTTCCCGCGCCATCGTCCCACTCCCTTGCTTCGAGACCGCCATTCTAACGTGTGGGCCGGCTCGCAACAATCTCGCCGCTAACGCGCCATGCGCTGACGGGCCATCTCATCGGCAATGTCAGACGTCGGCAAACCGTCCTTCTTGGCACGTTCGAAGATCTCGCCGAGGACATCGGCGATGCCACGGATTTTGGCTTCCGCTTGAGAATTGTCGTGGGTTTTGAAGATATCGTCCGAGCCATAGATCACGCCGCCCGCATTGACGACATAGTCCGGCGCATAGACAATCCCTCGTCGCATGAGCTCCTCGCCATGCCGCTCCTCGGCCAGTTGATTGTTGGCAAGCCCACATACGGCCTTGGCCTTCAAACGTGGGATCGTTTCATCGTTGAGGATGGCGCCGAGAGCGCACGGAACGAAAACATCGACGTCCTGAGCATAGATCTCGTCGGGATCAACAATCGTCGCACCGAACTGATCGCGTGCGGCGGCGGCGGCCTCGTCGTCAACATCCGTGGCAACCACCACGCCGCCGGCTTTGGTCAACCGCCGACAGAGATCAATGCCGGTTTGACCAAGGCCTTGGATTGCAAACCGGACACCCTTCAAATCCTCGCGGCCCAGCACATGACGCACCGTGGCTTCTATCGCGACATATCCGCCGAGAGCCGTAAACACGGCTGGATTGAGCCGTCCAGATCTCTCGTCGACCAGCGTGAAGGCGTAGTCGGTGTCGCGCGCCATATGCGCGACATCCTCCACACCGACACCAACGTCGATGGCGGTCCAATAGCGCCCGGCCAACAACTGGACATGCTTGGCAAAGGCGGACAATCGCTTCGATTTGTCGGCCGCGTTCGAATCCGCGATGACCACCGCCTTGCCGCCACCAAGTTTGAGTCCGGCCAGCGCGTTCTTGTAGCTCATGCCGCGCGAAAGGCGCAGAACGTCGGTCAGGGCCGACTCCAGCGTCGCGTAAGGATACATCCGGCAACCACCGGCGGCCGGTCCGAGTTTGGTTGAATGAATAGCGATGATCGCCTGCAAGTCCGTTGCGGGATCCCGGCAGAAGACGACTTGTTCATGGTCGTCAAATGCCTCGTTATCAAACACGACCGACATCGGGTGTCCCTCCGTGCGTTGGGCATTCACCAATCGAATCGAATCACGTGGAAAGAGAGACCGCGTTCGACGGCCATGTCAATCGCGCAGCAGCCGGTATTGAGAATGCGTGGTTCCCGCATCACTCAACCGCACAGACGGACACCGCGAAGACCTGCTACTCGCTCATCTTCAGCGCGGCAATAAAAGCCTCCTGCGGAATTTCGACCTTGCCGAACTGGCGCATCTTTTTCTTGCCGGCCTTTTGCTTGTCGAGCAGTTTGCGCTTGCGCGAAATGTCTCCACCGTAGCACTTCGCCAAAACATCCTTGCGAAGCGCCGAAATCGTTTCTCGCGCAATGATCCGGCCGCCGATCGCGGCTTGAACCGGGATCTTGAAAAGATGCTGCGGGATCAATTCCTTCAGTTTTTCGCACATCACCCGACCGCGCGCATCGGCCCGCGAGCGATGCACAATCATCGACAGGGCATCGACCGGCTCGGCATTGACGAGAACCGACATCTTGACCAGATCCTCCGGCTCGTAACCGGCCAACTGATAGTCAAAGGACGCGTAGCCGCGCGAAATCGATTTTAGACGGTCGTAGAAGTCGAATACGACTTCATTGAGCGGCAGCTCGTAGATCAGCATCGCCCGGGACCCAGCGTAGGTTAGTGTCTTTTGTCGCCCGCGCCGGTCCTGACACAGTTTCAGCACCCCACCCAGGTACTCATCGGGCACCATGATCGTCGCTTCGATCCAGGGCTCCTCAATACGGTCGATAAGCGTCGGATCCGGCATATCGACCGGATTGTGCATTTCGACCATCGTCCCGTCGTTCATGTACAGGTGATAGATGACGCTCGGCGCCGTCGTGATCAGCTCGAGATTGAATTCGCGATCGAGACGTTCGGTAATGATTTCCAGATGCAACAGACCGAGAAATCCGCAGCGGAAGCCAAAGCCCAAGGCCGCCGATGTTTCCATCTCAAATGAAAAGCTCGCGTCGTTCAGGCGCAGCTTTGCCATCGCCGACCTGAGATCCTCGAAGTCTGCGGCATCGACCGGGAAGAGGCCGCAGAAGACGACGGGCTGCGCCGGTTTAAACCCCTCCAACGGGGTATCCGTCGGTTGCCTGTCGTCAGTCACAGTATCGCCGACGCGTGTATCCGCCACTTCTTTGATGGCCGCAGTAAAGAAACCCACTTCGCCGGGGCCAAGCTCCCCCAACATCTCCTGTTTCGGCCGGAAGATACCGACCCGTTCCACCTGATGCGTGGTCCCGGTCTGCATCAGCTTGATCTTCTGACCCTTCTTGAGAACGCCATCGATGACGCGCACCAGGACGACGACGCCGAGGTAGGCATCATACCAGCTATCCACCAGCATCGCCTTCAAAGCCGCGTCTCGGACGCCTCTAGGCGGCGGCAGACGTTCAACGATCGCCTCCAGAACAGCTTCGATGTTTTTCCCCGTTTTCGCTGATACGGCAACGGCATCCGATGCGTCCAAACCGATGACATCTTCGATCTGCTGCTTGACGCGGTCGACATCGGCGGCTGGCAAATCGACCTTGTTCAGGACCGAGATGATCTCGTGGTCGTGTTCCAGAGCCTGATAGACGTTAGCGAGCGTCTGCGCCTCGACACCTTGACTGGCGTCGACCACCAACAACGCACCTTCGCAAGCCGCCAGAGACCGTGACACCTCATAGGCGAAGTCCACGTGACCTGGCGTATCCATCAGGTTCAGCTGATAGGTCTGGCCGTCCGAATGATTGTAGTCGAGGCGAACCGTTTGCGCTTTGATCGTGATGCCGCGCTCACGCTCAATGTCCATATTATCGAGCAACTGCTCTTTCATCTCGCGATCTTCGACGTTGCCGCAGAACTGGATCAACCGGTCCGCCAGCGTCGATTTGCCATGATCGATATGCGCGATGATGGAGAAGTTACGGATATGTTTTTGTTCGCTCATGCCACGTCATTAGCACCGCCCGCAGAGTGCAGAAAGCGGAAGTTGTTAGAACTGTTAGGCGCCACCCAAACTGTCGCGGTCATGCTCTCTTGAACACCGCTCACGATGTTGAGAGCCAGCCAATTCCTACCGAATCTATCGGTCAGATGGCGTGCGTCGCTTGCCGCCTCAAGGCATCAGCGCGGAGCCTGGGGCACGTCGCGCTTATGATGCGATACCGAAATCAATCAGTGACCGTACGGCTCGGCCTTCCTTCATGGCTTTGAAGCCGTCATTGATTTCACCGAGATCGATCTTGTCGGAGATCCAGTCATCGAGATGCAGGCGGCCCTGCAGATAGAGATCGATGAGCTTCGGCATATCGGTGCGGAACCGGTTTGAACCCATCGATGAGCCTTGAATCTTGCGCTCGCGTAAGAAGTCAAAGCCGTGCAACTCGATCTTTTCGCCGAACGGCACCATGCCAACAATCGTTGCCGTGCCACCGACCCGCAACATCTCAAACGACTGTTCGGCTGTTTTCTTTAGGCCCAGACATTCAATCGCATGGTCAACGCCACCTTTTGTCATGTCCTTGATCTGTTCGACAGGGTCACCGTCATTGGGATTAATGAGATCGGTTGCACCAAGCTTGGTTGCGAGCTGCAATTTGACCGGATTGGTATCAACCGCGATGACGCGGCCGGCGCCGGCGACATGGGCGCCGTTGATGGCTGCCATTCCGACGCCGCCACAGCCAATCACAGCAACCGTCTGGCCGAACCGAACGGCGGCTGTATTCACGGCCGCACC
>JBPCWB010000668.1:0-4514 GCA_051009955.1 Hyphomicrobiaceae bacterium
TTTCGTGATGTCCAAGTACACAAGGCGATCCGTAGTGGGCCCAGCGGGCGTATCGCCATCACTTATGTTGAATGGGCAGGTCAAACAATCCAATCGATCATTATCCCCTGGCGCATCCTCGCATCGAAAGAAGATGCTTTCGCGTTCGCAAATGAACTCGCAGCCAAGCCGATATCCCGCGCGCGCAGGACATCCATATCGGCCGCCCTGCGGAAGTCAGCGGAGCTCCTTAAGGTGTCGCCATTTCAGGGCTTGCGTCGTGTCATCGACGTCTCCGGCGACGGCCCAAATAATTCGGGCGGCCCGGTGGTGTCTGCCCGCGAGCAAGTCGTAGCATCGGAAATTGTTATCAATGGCCTAGCCATTGTGGTGGCACCGGGGACGGGCTGGTACTCCTACTTCGACCTTCCAGATCTCGATCGATACTTCAAGGACTGCGTGGTCGGCGGCCCCGGTTCGTTTGTTCTGTCAATCAGGAATAAGAATGAGTTCGCAACCGCGATCCGCCAGAAGCTACTGCTGGAGATCGCCGGGATCTCACCAATACGACTGCCGATACTGCATCGAGCGCAATTCCAACCATCCACCGAAAGATACGACTGCCTTGTCGGCGAAAAGCGCCGTCGGCAGTATTTGAATGAGCGTGAGGACTGGTAATTAAGGGTCCCGATGGAAGTCGAAATATGAGGTAACTTAGAGGTACCATTTGACACATCCGCTATCGTGGGTGGAGCAGATCGTTCAACCAAGAACAGCCAATATTGAAATTGACCCGGAGCCGACCATCTGTCGGGTGTTCAACAAACATGGATGCGGATCAGGATTCTAGAAAACCTCAATTTGGAATCCGGCGAGCCCGAGTTGACGGCGCGCGCGGATCGGACGATCTCGGTGTCCATCAATCGGTCGTTTTTTGGACCAAACGCCGAGTGGAAACGTTGTGGAGAATTGGTCCTAACCTGCCGCCAAATGCTCGGTGGCAACGATTCGGATGGCCAGTCATGATATGTCGCATTTGGCGCGTTGCCATCCGTGCGGGTATGAAAGGCATGTGCCATAGTCTCATTTACGCGTTATCATGGGGACGACCTCAATCGTGCATAACGACGATAACCGAGAACCGAATCGTAAAACGCGAGTCTTCATCTCGTACTCCCGTAGAGACGGGGTTTTCGCCGAAAAGCTTCGCAACTCACTCCTCTCTCGCGGTTACGAAGCTTATCTGGATCAGCACGATATTCTGCCTGGTGAACCCTGGCAGGAACGTCTCTCCGGGCTAATCGGCTCCGCAGACACTGTCATCTTCTGTCTGAGCCCGAGTTTTATCGCCTCTGATATCTGCGACTGGGAGATCAACGAAGCCGAACGCATTGGCAAACGCCTGCGGCCCGTCGTGGCTGTGGAAACGCCGCCAAATGAGGTGCCCCAGCGTCTGAAGCGGCTCAACTACATCTCCATGCGTGACGACAACGAGTTTGTCGCTGGACTGGAGAAACTCGCGCACGCGTTGGAAACAGATATCGACTGGATCCGACGGCACACCCGGTTGAGCGAGAGGGCGACCGAGTGGACACAGGCCAATCGCGGTAACGCGCTACTTCTGCGAGGCGACAACATCTCGCAAGCCGAAAGTTTGTTGGCCACGAGACCCGCAGGCGCAGCTGAAATCACCGAGCACGTCGCGAATTTTGTCGCGTCGAGCCGAAGGTTTCAGATTTTGTCAGATAGAAGGGCCCGACGCAGAAACCGAGTTATAGCTGCATCGGGATTGGCGGCGGCTTTGGTGATGGCCTGGCTCGGCTGGTTGATGTACGGCCAGTGGCAGGCAGGATTGACGCGTGAAGCGCGGACACTATCCGACTTGTCGCAACAGAGAACTGCCGGCGGTGATCCTGTGACAGGAGCCTTGCTAGCCCTCGAAGGATTGCCCGACCAGGCTATAGGAGCCCGTGCCGTTCAACGCCTTCGTCCCTGGGTTGCCGAGGCCGAATTTAGTCTGAACTTGGCCAACAAACCGTTCACTTGGCGCGACCGCGTGCTGCAGGGTCATACCGGAGCCTTGACCGCAACACAGTTTTCATCAGACGGCCGTTTTGTGCTAACCGCATCGCGCGATGGGACGGCACGGATCTTCGATGCCGAAACCGGGACACAGGTGAGCATCTTTGACAAACACACGAAGGTGATTCGACATGCCATTTTCTCACCCGACGGAACACGCGCTCTGACAGCCTCTGACGACCATTCCGTTCGGATTTGGGATGTGCAGACCGGCGACGAAGTCAGCGCGCTCATCGATCATACTGGCGCTATCAATTTTGCGGTGTTTTCCTCCGATGGTCGAGCGGTTCTGACCGCGTCCCGCGACAAGACGGCAGCGCTCTGGAACGTGAAAGACGGTCAGATCATCACTGTATTCCAGGGGCACGTTGATGACGTAGAAACGGCGAGGTTTTCACCAGATGAAAAAACGGTCCTCACCGCGTCAAGGGATGGCTCTGCTCGGCTATGGGACGCCGCCTCGGGTACACAACTTAAGCAGTTCCGAAAAGCATACAATGACGCCACACTGGGCGCCGTCTCCAGCGCACAGTTTTCGCCGGACGGGAAACAAGTACTGATCGTTGGTCAGGACGCCGAGCTCTGGGATATTGCCTCGGGGCAACGTGTGACCAACGTCAATGAGCATCAGGGCACCGTGAATACAGCCGTGTTCACACCTGATGGCACGCATATTCTGACGGCCTCCCTCGATGGCACGGCGCGGATTTGGGAGCGGGCTCTCAAATCGCAGGTTGCTAACTTCCGCGGGCATACCGAGAATGTGACAGGCGCGATGTATTCACCAGGCGGCTACCAGGTGTTGACGTTCTCGGAGGACGGAACGGCAAGACTGTGGGATGTCGGAACCAGCGAACAGCCTACAATACTCAAAAGCCATGAAGCCGCCGTTGTCGCAGCGGCTTTCTCGCCAAATGCCGACCGTATCGTCACGGCCTCAGCAGATCGTACAGCCCGAATCTGGAGACGGGCTCCCGATGCCAATTCCGTGGTACTTAGTGGTCACAAGGACGACGTGTTGTCGGCCAGCTACTCGCCGGATGGCCGATGGATCCTGACTGGATCGCTGGACAAAACAATCAAGCTCTGGTCGGCGGAAAGTGGAACGCTCTTGCGGACGTTGTCCGGTCACGAGGGTGCGGTGAGGGATGTCATTTTTACCCGCGACGGCAAACGCGCTGTTAGCGTCTCTGATGACGGTACGGTGCGTATTTGGGATCTCGCTACGGGAGGATTGCTTCGCGCGCACCCGACGAGCTCAGCAGTAATAAACAGCGTTCGCATTTCACCGGACGGCGATCTGGCGTTGACGGCGCGGGGAAGCAGGGGCGACGACGAAGTTTACGCAGCAAATCTGTGGCGCCTGGCAAACGGCGAACCGATCCACACGCTGCTTGGACACGAGGGTCCTGTAAACAGCGCTGAATTCTCACCGGACGGCAAACACATTCTCACTGCATCAGAGGATGGCACCGCACGAATCTGGAGTACCGAGACAGGGGGGCAGATCAAACGCTTCAAACCCGAGAGCAGGGGCCGCAGTCGTATTGCTCATGCGTCGTTTTCAAAAGACGGCAAACGTGTCGTCATGGCGATGAAAGACAGTTCCGCCAGAATTTGGAATGTTGCCGAAGAACGCGAAGTTGCGTCGTTGGAGGGCCACAGCGGCATGGTACTGAACGCCAGGTATTCGTCAGACGATAACCGAATACTGACATCTTCGTGGGATGATACGGTCCGGCTCTGGGACGCGGCGAGCGGCAATCAGATCGCCGTACTTGAAGGCCATCAGAACTATGTGTTTCAAGCCAAGTTCTCGCCCGACGAACGGCATATTCTGACAGCATCGCGCAGCAAGACCGCCCGCATCTGGCCCAACCTGAACGTGCAGCAGCGCATCGATGCCGCCAAGGAACGCATCAGCCGCTGCCTCACAGCTAATCAGCGCCTGCGGTTCCGGCTCTCCCCTCAAGTTCCACGGTGGTGCTACGAGATGAAGAAATGGCCGTATCAGGATGCGTCAAAACAGATAACGCTGAAACCGGGTCTCGGAGAACGAATACTCGCTTCGATCGGAGAGCTGCTCGCCCATCTCCGCTAACGTACCGCTAGCCGCGACGCCTGAAATCGCGGCTCTTCCAGCTCATCTCACGGCGCAACTCTTCGACTTCGACTGATGTCGCTTGGAGTTCAGTGTCACCCGGCAGGCGCTCCTTGCCTGCCCGCAGCAATTCCTTCGGCAGCAGATTCGGGGCCTCAATGTTATTGTCCAAGAACCCTTCCTTTTCTAAGAATCGATCGATGCTGGAATGGCCGGTTTTGGCCTATTGGTCTTCCCCCGTATTCGTGGACACCTAGAATGAGCGCTTTGTGCGCTAGGAGGTGTTTTATGACGAAGCCGAGGCGATACAGGCGTTTCAGTTCCGAGTTCAAGCGCGAAGCGATCATGCGTG
>JBPCWB010000669.1:0-3146 GCA_051009955.1 Hyphomicrobiaceae bacterium
AAGCGCCTAGTCGCAGCTGCCCAATATGGCAGGGCAGTTGTCCTCGCGCTAATTGCCGGCTGCGATCAGGAGCATGCAGAGCGCATCGGAGAGCACAAATGAAACGGCTTCATGTTGGAGTGCTCGGGTTTGGCCGCCTCGGGCGCGCCTGTGTGGAGGCCGTGCTGGCGTCGGGCGACGTCGAGCTGGTTGGCATTGTGCGCCGGCCGGAACATGTGCTGGCGCCGCTTGCGGCGGACCTGTGCGAGGTGCCGGTCGTCGCGCATTGGACCGAGATCCAGGAAATGGATGTCGCTCTGATCTGCCTGCCTCAAGATCTGATCATTGCCGTTGCGCATGAGCTTCTTCAGCAAAGCAAACCGATCGTGGAATGCGCACAACTGCACGGCGACGCATTCCAGCTGCACAGGACCAAAATACACGAGATTGCGCTTCGAAAGCACACGGCCGCCATCGTCGGAGCGGGTTGGGATCCGGGGGCAATATCGATCATTCGCAATCTCTTCCGGTTACTAGCCCCGAAAGGCCATACCGAGACTTCCAATCGACCGGGGATCAGCCTCCATCACAGCACATGGGTGCGCAGCCTGACCGGGGTCAAGGACGCCCTTTGCACCGAGATACGATCGGCTGCGGGCGAACTACAGCGTTATGTCTACGTCGAGTTTGAGCAAGATGCAGACCGGGATGCAGTCGCCGAGCTGATCCGCAGTGATCCTTTGTCTCTGGATACCGAGACGCTGGTCCTGCCCGTCGACGATGTGGCTACGCTTGAGGATGAAGGTCACGGCATCGTGCTGGAGCGCCGCGGGGCAGCCGGCCGCACCGGCCACCAACTCCTGCTGCTTGAGGCGCGCTTCGATCGTTGGGCGCTTGCCGCACAGATGATGGTGGCCGCAGCACGTGCCGTTGCCAGCCGGCCTGCAGGCGCTCAATCGTTGCTTGACATCCCGCCAGCCGCCTTCGCGGAAACCGACCGCGTTGCTTCGATGGTGCAGGCAATCTGACAAATGGACTTTGGTTGGCCGTGCGCGCAGCTCCGCTTGTTGGGTTTTTACCTCACCGGGTCGAACGCGTATGTGAGGCTGGTCCTGATCACTACCGCCCGTTTCAAGCAACGTGCAACTTGACCGGCATCAATGCTGAACAGCCTCCATGATCCCTTAGTCAGTAAATCAGGAATTGGAGGCGTACACATGCACTGGCTCAGTGAATGGCAGCTTGTCGCCAGGTTAAGATGCGCGCTGATGCTTGCCTTATTCGCTGGACTAGCAGCTTGCTGGTCAGGGCTGGCTGCGCGTTCAGCGGATGGATCCGTGGTCGTCGCCCAGATCAAAGGCGCAATCGGAGTCGGGACCGGCTACTACGTCAATGATGCTCTTGCCTTTGCGCGCAAAGAAAAAGCCCAACTCCTGGTCTTGCAGATCGACACGCCCGGTGGACTGGTCGCGGCGACACGCGAGATCATTCAAGAGATTCTTGCATCTCCAATACCCGTTGCGGTCTACGTTTCACCAAGAGGTGCACGGGCCGTAAGTGCCGGTACCTACATCGCCTACGCTTCCCACATCGTCGCGATGGCACCTGGTACGCACCTCGGCGCCGCGACACCCATCCAGGTGCAGTTCCCCGGAATGCCGCAAGCACCAAAACCCGCCCCAGGCTCAAAGGATCCGAAAGGTGGCGGTGCTCCGGATGCCGCCAAAAACAAGATGATCAATGACGCCGTCGCGTATCTCAGGAGTTTGGCGCAATTGCGCGGTCGCAGCGAGCAATGGGCAGACAAGTTCGTGCGCGATGCTGCAACCTTGACGTCGAAAGAAGCCCTGAAGGAGGGAGTTATTGATTTTGTGGCGACCGATGTTCGCGGCCTCGTCGCCAGACTCCATGGCAGGAAAATCACGACTGCAGCCGGCGACCGCGTACTGGACGTGCGCGAAGTTGAGATCAAAACAATCGCACCGAATTGGAAGGTGAGGTTCCTGACCGCGATCACGGACCCCAACATCGCGTTCATTCTGCTGTTGATCGGTGTCTATGGGATCATCTTCGAGTTCTGGAGCCCGGGTTTCACGGGACCGGGCGTCGTCGGTGGCATCAGCTTGATAATTGCACTAGCGGCCCTATCGGCATTGCCGGTGAGCTACGCAGGTCTTGCGCTTTTGGTGCTGGGTATCGCGCTCATGGCTGCGGAAGCCTTTGATCCTGGGTTCGGCATCCTCGGCCTTGGAGGCATTGCAGCCTTTATCGCAGGCGCAATCTTCCTGTTCGATCCGGCCGGTGCCGACATCGATCTGTCGATCGCCTGGCCGTTGATCGCTGCAACCGCTGCCACAAGTGCATTGATCCTGATCGGCCTGCTTGGGTTCATGATGCGCGCACGCCGTCGTCGCGTGGTCACGGGCAGCGAGGAACTCGTCGGCCTCAAAGGAGAGGTCGTCAGCTGGAATGCCGGCGTCGGCAAAGTCCATGTTCACGGTGAAGAATGGACGGCACGCTCCAACGCGGATTTGGCTAAAGGCTCGAAGATCCGCGTCACCGGTCGTGAAGGACTGACACTCATCGTTGAGTAGCCAGCAAAAGAAACGATCATGATCCCCCCATACATTTTATCGGTACTTGTGCCGGTCCTTTTCGTCCTATTCATTCTGGCGTCCGCCATTCGCATCCTGCGTGAGTATGAGCGTGGTGTTGTGTTTACGCTCGGAAGGTTCTCCGCAGTGAAAGGGCCAGGCTTGATCCTGATCATCCCAGTGGTCCAGCAGATGGAACGGATTGATCTGAGAACACGCGTTTTCGACGTACCACCGCAGGACGTCATTTCTCGAGACAACGTCTCGGTGAAGGTCAATGCCGTCGTCTATTACCGGGTCATTGATCCGGAGAATGCGATCATTCAGGTAGAGGACTTCAATCAGGCAACGAGCGAATTGGCGCAAACGACACTTCGATCCGTCGTCGGGCAACACGAACTGGACCAGATGCTGACTGAGCGCGAACAGCTTAATAGCGTCGTCCAACACATTCTAGACACGCAGACCGACGCCTGGGGCATCAAAGTGTCGAACGTTGAGTTGAAACATATCGACCTCGATGAGCGGATGGTCCGCGCCATTGCCAAGCAGGCCGAAGCGGAACGCCTGCGC
>JBPCWB010000670.1:0-3557 GCA_051009955.1 Hyphomicrobiaceae bacterium
ACGTGTCGTCACCATCGCCGCCGTCGATCGTGTCGTCACCACGACCGCCGGTGATGGTGTCATCTCCGTCGCCACCATTGATCACATCGTTGCCGAGGCCACCATCCAGAACGTCATTGCCGAGGCCGCCGTCAATGATGTCGTCGCCGAGACCACCGAAAACAGTATCGTCGCCAGCGGCAGCAGTGAGCGTATCGTTGCCGGCGCCTCCATCAAGGGTATCGTTTCCGGCGTCGCCGAGAAGCGTATCGTCGCCGTTAGCGCCAGTGACCAGGCTGCCGCCAGGCGTTGCTGTCAGTGTCAGCCGGCCGCGCTCGTCGATGTCGATGCCTACGTCGAGCGCACCATCATCGAACTCGAACCGATCAATCACGCCGAGGGTAACGTGGTCTGTAAGGCGCATGTGATCGGCAAGACTCGATGCAGCAGGTACCGCAGAACTCTGATCGAAGCCCTCCGGCAGAACGCCGATGATCAAGTCATTGCCGTCGACCTCAAACACGATGTCAGCGATCGTGATGCCGGCACCAAACCGCAACACGTCGTTGACGCCACCAGCAATGGTCCCCGCCGGCACAACTGTCGTATTGTAGCGCGTCTCCTCGTGCGTGGTGACGTTCCAAGTAATGCGGGGTTCGTCCTCGCCGCCACCACCCGACGAACCGCTCATGGGCCCAGTGTAGTTCGTGCCAAGGTTTTGCGTGCGGCCGTCGCTGTAGCGCTTGGTATAGATGGTCACCTGATACGGTGTTTGGGTGGTGGTCTCCTCAGTGTCATACGAGTCTGCGATCGTGTCGACGCCGTCGCCACGACCAAATGTGTACGTGTCGTCACCGTCGTCACCGTTGATCGCATCATTGCCGGGACCGCCATCTATCGCATCGTTGCCGACGCCGGCATTGATGCTGTCGTTGCCCGGGCCGCCGATCAAGGTGTCGTTCCCGCCCGCTCCCTCGAGCGTGTCGTTGCCAGCACCACCGTCAAGGGTATCATGGCCACCGCCGCCACGCAGCGTATCCGCGCCGCCATAGCCGTTGATCTGATCATTACGACCGCCACCAACGAGTTCGTTGTTGTTGTCATCGCCGTCGAGAAGTGACGGCGTGGCTTGAACGGTGCGATTCTCTGCAGAATGGGCGACGCTCAACGTCAGGTCTGCGCGTGATACCGTGCCTGCATCAACAGTCGCGGCCCAGAAGGACGCTTCCGACGCTGTCGGCGCCCTGTTCAGGGCATTGACAAAGACCGTCTCAACAAACTCGGCGTTGGAAAGTGTTCCGTAGGTTGAGCTGAACTCCGGCAAAGCGAGGATAGCTACTGCCACCTGCAGTTGGCTCTTGGCGCCAGTAACAATGTCATTGGCGTGCGTGTCGACTTCGGTCTCAGTTGCCGCACGGGCCAGGGCTACCTCGTAGAACAAATTCACCGCATGGCCTGCGGTCATCTTGTTCGTAGTGTGATCCAACGTGTCAGCTTCGCCTGAAGCCGTGTTGTTTGTGATGGCATGCACATTGCCGACCGCCAGGTGCTCCAGGCTCTCGGAAACGTCGTACATGACATCTGCTCGCGTGACAGTACCAGCATCTAACGCGCCGACCCATTGAGACAGCTCCGCTAGGCCGGCGTGACGCCCGAAGGCGTTGCGATAGATGCGCTGAACGAATTGCAGATCAGTAAGGCTGCTGCCGTACTTGTCCTTGAACTCGTCGGACGCCATCAGATCGTTAGCCATCGCCGTCGCATCAAGCGCACCGCCTGCGCTGATGTAACCAGCCAACACCTGCACTTCACGCTGCGCCATGGTGCGGTCAAGTGCCGTGTCGTAGAGACGCCGCGCTTCCGCGATCAGCTCTTGCTCGGTGTCGAGATCGATCCGGGTTGTGTGGAACTCCGCGACAGTGAAGTAGTCATCCGGCTGCTGATTTGCCCATGTCCAGTGATCGACGCCGGCAAAATCAATTGTGTGGGTCGAGGTCTGCGCCTCGTCATTGGTGAACCGGTTCCACAGATAACTCTCGTTGGCACCTGGCATGAAGTAGAGCGTCTCGTTTGGAAGCCCTTGCTGCGCTGTGCCACCGTACCAGATGTCGTTGTTCAGCCCGTCCGGACTATTCACGCTCTCGACTTCCGATTTCTGCGAACCGTCCGCATTGTAGTAGGTGGTTATCTCTCTTCGGTAGCCGTCTTGAAAGATGCCTACTGAGACTTGGCGATCGACGACACCATCGCCATCGGTGTCAAAGTCAGTGATATCATCCGAGTTGTAGGTTGCCCTGTCCTGGGTGTTTGTGATCTCGGACTTTAAAGAGCCGTCTGCATAGGTTTCAGTCGTAACGCGCTCGACGACGCCATTGCCGCCGAACGTCGTCGTTGTTGCCATCGTCTCGTCGATGACCCCGTCGCCGTCGAGGTCAAACTCAGTCGTCTCGTCGAACCCATTGGCGCTCATGGTTGTCACTGCACGACTGCGCAAGACAGCATCACCGAAGAAATCACTTGCTGTCGTTACTCGACTGCCGTCTGCATTCAGCTGTGTGTGAACCTGCTGACTGAAGTCGACCAGGCCATCGCCATCGGTGTCGATGGTCAACGTCCGCTCGAGGCCGTTTGCGGAAGTTTCGACGACGACGCGCTCTTCGAGAGCGCCACTCGCGTCCGTGCGCGAAGTAGTCTGCGTTATGCTGCCATCGGCATTGGTGATGATTGCTTCGAAATGATCGAAGATGCCATCGCCGTCCATGTCACGGTCGAGCGACTGGCTACGTCCGTCGGCGCTGGTTTCGCGAACCTCATGCTGCACCAGCGCTTCGGATACATAGTCGTTCAGGGTTATCGTTTCCGTGATCGCCCCATCAACACCGATTGCCGTGGATTCGCTGCGGTCGATGTGACCATCGTTATCAATGTCGAGATCCGATGTTGTCAGCAAGCCGTCGTCACTCGTCGTGACCACGCGCACGGACGTTCCGCCCGAATAGTCGGAAGTGGCCTGGACTATTGTGTTGGTTATCGTTCGGACCGTTGATCCGTCAGCCTGAAGCGCAGTCACGTCGGACGCATTCAAGGTTAGATTCGGATCGAAGTCATTGACTTCCCCGGCGATCTCGAAAGTTTGCACTAAGCCGTTCGCACTGGTTGTCGTCTCAGCGTTGTATCCAAAGATGTCATTGTTGGTAAACACTTCTGTGCGACTGCCATCGTTATTGAGCGTCGTCACAGTCGCAACGTCGATCCAATTGAAATCGACCTCATCTATCAGAATCGAACTCGACAGACCGTCAGCGCTGACGATGCGCGTGTCGACTTCCTGGTCATATTCCGTATTCGGATAGGTTATCCTGACGACCTCATCGCCATCCGCTTCAATTTGGGTGGTCTTGTGCAGTGTCTCCGTAACGTTCGGATCGATATCGCCTAACGTGTCAGCAGAAACGGTGATCGTGCGGCCATCGGCGCTAGTCGTCGTTACGGTCGCATCACGAATACTGCCGTCACCATAGAAAATCGTTTCGGTTTCGACCTGGCTGCCATCGTCGTTGATATCGACCACATTGGAC
>JBPCWB010000671.1:0-4905 GCA_051009955.1 Hyphomicrobiaceae bacterium
TCACGATGCTGACACTGGCACCCGCAAGCTTCCGGCACGTTGGGCGCGAATGGCATCTCGACAAGCGCCCGGCTTACTCGCGATGGCGGATGTATTTCTTCACGCCGTTGTGGGATCCCAAGGAAGAGGCGAAGCAAAAGTCCGAAGCCCGGCAGAAGGCACGCCCCAAAGAGCCAACCGAGCAAGGCAGCTGGAAGGGATTTGCGCTCGTTCTCCTGCTCCGGGGCAGCTGGTTCCTGGTCAAACTCTTACGGCGCGCCGAGGCCGCCCATAGCGTCAACCGAAGTTACGCGCTCTATCTGACAGTCCTGTCCTATCAGGCGCTTCGCAAGAGCCTGGCCGGAGACTACGAGCGTTCCCACGCCCGCCTTCTCAGCCACCTGAGCTATGTGCGCGGCAGCGACGGACGGCTTTTTGGTGTCGCCAAAAATGGACCAATTCCCGTCAAGTCAAGCGCCGACGAGGAGCGCCTCCAACGCCAGTTCGAACACTTCATCGTTTAGCAGGCCAAGGCGCTTCAGCGACCGCAGCGATTGGCCCTGCCGCAATGCTGCATCCTGGCAGCATGTTCAGAGGCCAACTTGCTGACGATAGCGGTCCAAAATCCATACACGAATGGCGCTTGAGAGACCGGCATCGCCACGTTCGCGATCAATCTCGGTGACCAGTGCGGCGACCGACTGGTTGCGCATCCGCGCAATACTCTGCAGCGCGACCCAGAACGCTTGTTCGAGCGAGACCGACGTCCGATGTCCAGCGATCGAAAACGATCGTTTGACCGGTCGGGTCGGCGCCGTCCGCGGATCATTCATCACCCGTCGCCCTGTCGACAAGGCGATGGCCGTCGACATAGTTCTTTGCCTGGTTCTCGGCCTTTTGATCCCGTAAACGCTCGGCCCTGCTGCGGCCAAACTTGCGGCGATTCTCCGACGCCTTTTGATCTTTCTCTTGCCGGGCCCGGTGTTTGCGAGCCTTGCGCAGATTGACGACATCCCCGGTCATTGCATCACCTACGATGGAGAGATCATTTTTTCAGGTCGCACGGCCTCATCGAATTCGGCTTCGCTCACGTAGCCACCGCCGACGGCCTCTTCCCTGAGCGTGGTTCCGTTGATGTGGGCCGTCTTGGCGATCTTGGCGGCGCTGTCGTAACCGATTTTGGGCGCCAGGGCCGTTACCAGCATCAGCGAGCGCTCAAGTCCGGCTTTGATGTTGTCTTCGCGCGGTTCGATTCCGACGACACAGTTGTCGTTGAACGATACGGCTGCATCCGCCATCAGCCGCACGGACTGCAGGAAATTGTAGGCCATGACGGGATTAAAGACATTCAGCTCAAAATGTCCCTGGCTGCCGGCGAACGAGAGAGCCGCATGGTTGCCGAAAATCTGGACGCAGACCTGCGTGAGCGCTTCACACTGGGTCGGATTGACCTTGCCTGGCATGATCGAGGAGCCGGGCTCGTTTTCCGGCAACGCCAGTTCGCCCAGGCCCGAACGCGGCCCCGAGCCAAGAAACCGGATATCATTGGCGATTTTGAACAATGACGCCGCGACCGTGTTGATCGCGCCGTGGCTGAAGACCATGGCATCGTGTGCCGCCAGCGCTTCGAATTTGTTCGGCGCCGTCGTAAACGGCAATCCTGTGATTGCGCTAACGCGCTCGGCAACTTTTTCGGCGAAGCCGATCGGTGCATTGAGACCTGTACCGACGGCGGTGCCGCCCTGTGCCAGTTCCATCAAAGCAGGCAACGTGGACGCGATGCGGGCCATGCCGTTGTCGAGTTGCTGCGTATAGCCGGAGAACTCCTGCCCCAGGGTCAGCGGCGTCGCGTCCTGTGTATGGGTGCGGCCAATCTTGATGATATCGGCCCAGGCTTGAGCTTTATCGTTGAGCCCATTGCGCAGTTTCTGCAGGGCCGGCAGCAGCCGGTTCTGAATTTCGACCGCACAAGCAATGTGCATAGCGGTCGGATAGGTGTCGTTCGACGATTGGCTCATATTCACATGGTCATTCGGATGGACGGGTGATTTTGAGCCCTTTTCTCCGCCGAGCATCTCTATTGCGCGGTTCGAAATGACCTCGTTGGCGTTCATATTTGACTGTGTACCCGAACCGGTCTGCCAGACGACCAATGGAAAATGGGTATCAAGCTTGCCTTCGATGACCTCCTGCGCGGCAGCAACGATGGCCTTGCCGAGGTCGCCGTCGAGACGTTCGAGTTCCATATTGGTCTCGGCACATGCACGTTTGACGACGCCAAGCGCGCGCACGATCGGCAGCGGCTGGGTCTCCCAGCCAATCTTGAAGTTGCCCAAGGATCGCTGCGCCTGCGCGCCCCAGTATCGGTCACCGGCAACCTCGATCGGTCCGAATGTGTCTGATTCCACGCGGGATGCGCTCATTTGGGTGCCTCGTGCTTGTGAAGGGTTCAATTCTCAAGGTTCGAGTTAGCATGGCCGCCCCAACGTCTCCAGTAGCTGGATGACGGATTCGTCGGCCTCAACCGCGTGCTCAAGGAGGGGCTTTTGGTCAATATGGGTTTAAGGAATTCTAATTGCTGCCGTTTTTCAGCTGCATCCAGGATCTCGTAAATAGAAGTGATTCGTCGCGCCAAGCGATAACTTAAGGGGGGACACTTAAGACGTCACGGCAAGGGAGAGTGCCGATTGACGTCATACTGAGTGAGGGGCATTAGCACACAACAAATGTAGAGCAATTCGTGGATCGCGGTTTCCTCGATTGACGATCCGCCATAGCGATGCAGTCGGTCTTGCTCATGATTACAGGCAGTAGATCCTATGGAACCAAAAGTTATAGTAATGGTCACCATGCTGGCAATGCCAGGGGCCGACGGCAGCAATGTTCATGTGCGGCAGTTCGATTCACCAAAGAGCTGCATTGAGGCCGCCAACATCGAAGCCAGTGATCCGTTTGTTCAGCATGTCGAATGTGCTGCATTGGACGACGGCATGCTGACCCTGCAGTTTGGGGCCGGAGCGAAGTCCAAGCCACAATCTGATAAAAAGAAAACCGGCCGGACAGGTTTCGAGAGCATCCGTCTCTGACAGCTCGCGCTTAGCCGCATCACCGAAGGGGGCTTCGGTGATGTCGCTCGCTAACGAACCTATTGAACGGATGAAAACGCCGTCGGCGCTATGATCTGACTGGCGACGTTGGCAACGATCGGGGCATCCTTCTCCGACGCCGCACGCTTCTCCTGCCATTCGGCATCAGCCTGAAACGCAGTCCACTTCTGCTCGCGTTCGGCCAGCGATTCCCATTGCAAGAGATAGATCAGTTGTTGATTGGATTCTCCAATAACCGTCGTCCAAAACCCGGCCTGCTTGATCCCCATGCGCTCCCAGATCTTCAACGTGGTATTCTCAAATCGGTTGAGAAGCGCCGGCAGGCGGCCCGGCGCGCAGTCATAAATCCTGAGTTCGTAAATCATCCCTGTCCTCGCGATTGTTGGAACGAACCAATCCAGCAATTATCGGCTGCGACCGGTTACAGATCAATGCGTTCTCTAACGACGCGTCGCGCAGGGCTGAGCGCTGCCGACGGTCACAATGTCGGGATCGGATAACCGAGGTGCCGGCTACTTCTTGCGAAAGGCGTCCAGGCTGACGATTTCCGCGCCGCCATGCTCTGCGTCAGCGACCTCGGGGTCTGCATCGTCAGGAATGGGATCATCCACGAGTGGTGCACCGGTGTCGGATGAAGCCACGATCTTCGGTGTACTCTGAGCGCCACCGTGTTCGTCGACCGGGCTGCCCATCACCGTGAGGCCGATATCGCCACCAGGCACCGGATGATCCGGAGGCAGGTCTTCGTAACCGTCGCCGTCAGGCCTCAGCAACTCGCCTCTGTCGACGACGACCGGATTCGTGCGTTCCGACTGTGACAAATCGAGCGCCTCGAACTGCAGTCCGTAGCGCACACTGGGATCAAAGAACACCTTGATTGCCGTATACGGCACAACCAGGCGTTCGGGAATTCCGTCAAACGTGAGTTTGACCTCAAAGCGTTCGTCGCCGATCTCCAGATCCCAGAAGCGATGCTGGAGCACAATGGTCATCTCTTCGGCATACTTGTCGCGCAGGCGCTTCGACAGGACCACACCGGGTGCCAACGTATCGAAAGAGATGTAAAAATGATGTTCGCCGGGCAAGCCGTGCTTGGCGGTGTCCTGCAACACTCGCTTGACCACGCCGCGCATCGCATCCTGCGTCAGTGCTTCATAGTCGATCGTACTATCGCTTGACATGCCGTTCTGATCTTCCAGGCTTCTGTCTCTCGCCCCTGGCGCTCGCGCGAACGCACTTTACTGCGGATTTGCACACGTTACATGCGCAGTTGAAGCCTTTTACACCGCTACCCCAAAATTTGTCACGCACAGTAGCCAGTTAGACGGTGGATTAACAAGCTTCGTTGAACGTTCACGTCCTCGCCCCTGCGCCACCACACACCCGCCTGATTGTCTCCTTGCACCGCGCGCCAACCCGACAGTTGAGTAGTTGATGGCAGGCTTCTGTTGCCAGGTGCCTGCCGAACCCCGCCTGAAAGTGCTTAGTTTCCAGGACTTTATTTGAGCTTAAGGACTAGCTTAGGCAGCCAGTGCTTGCGGCTCAGCATAGTTGTCATTTGCAACTACTTGGATGACCCGATAACGGTGGAATCATACCGAGCAAAAACACGCCCTTTACACCCTCGTCGATCCTATTTCGCCCCCGCCGAAACCTGCTGTGTCCTTAGTGTTGCGCACCATTGGAGCGGCAGGCTTTGGTGGAGGCGCCGGGTACTGCCCCCGGGTCCGATGAGCTTATTACGACGGCCATTTATCGCCATAGTCGAACGAATCCGACGCCTGTAATATACGGTGCAAGTTCAACAAATTAAAGGCCA
>JBPCWB010000672.1:0-4227 GCA_051009955.1 Hyphomicrobiaceae bacterium
TTTCGCGCCGGTCAACGGTCGCGCCGCCCCGCTTGATCGAGCGACGGTCGGGGCAAATGACGCAACGACCATGGACATGACGCTTGCTGACACGCAGTCGCTCGTCAGTGCGGCCAAAAAAGAAGAATTCGGATTTGCGCCGGCCGAATTTTTCGCGATTGGTTATTGCATGGGCGGGCGTCATGCCTTGGTCGCCACTACCCGATGCTCAGAGGTCAGGGCGGGCATTTCTGCGCATGGCGGCCGGCTTGTGGATCAAACCGAACAATCCCCGCACCTGCTCGTCCGCGATCTTACAATGCCGTTTCATTTCTACCACGCGCGCGACGACGAGACTTGCCCGACCGAACACCAGAAGATGATCACGCGCGAAGCAGAGAGGGCTGGACCACACATCGTCAGCAGGACGCTGGACGCTTACCATGGCTGGTCGTTCCCCGACCGTTGGTCATTTGACGAAACGGCAAGTGAGCATGTTTGGAAACAGGCTATTCAGCTATTCCGAGGCGCAATCGACTGATCGGAGTTCCCCGTTTCTATGGACAGTTCGGGGCTATCAGTGTCCAGCGTTGCTGGAATGTTCGGGTAGATGGCCAATGTCGCTGAATGCCCTAGCGACGGGCAAGAGAGAATATCTGGGACGTTGGCCCCATGCCCGGATAAGCGGCCATGGTCAGCATCATGTCGACGACCTCTTCGGGTTCTTTGACCCATTCTGCCGGATTGTTGAAGGGAGATGCTTTGTTGTCCTCCGTGACTCCATCCAGCGCTTGCAAGGTGCGCGTGGGCCCGGGAATGAACTCGTTGACTGTAATGTTGTCGGCCATCAGTTCCTGAGCCGCCGTATTCGCAAGCATTCTCGCGCCGGCTTTGGCAACGCAGTAGGAAGAATTTCTTACGGCCGGATAATGAGCCATAGCTGAACCTGTCAGAATGATACGTCCGCCGCCTCTTTTCCTCATAAGCGGGGCAACCGCGCGAATTCCGTAGAACACAGAAAAAAGGTTGAGTTCGATCGCAGCTTTCCAATCATCAATATCGCTTTCCTCTATGCCCTTGCGCTGCCAGTTTCCGCCGGCATTCAAGAACGCAACGTCCAGTCCGCCGAAAGCCTCATCAATTGCGTCAGCTAAAGCCAGAGTTTGTTCGACATTTGTAACATCCGTTGCGACGGCAAGTGCCTGGCTGCCTGCATCCGATATCGTTTGGGCAACCCTGTCGATATCTGACTGGGTTCTGGACGCGCATATGACATCAGCACCAAGTTCCCCAAGCGCAATTGAAAGTGCTGCGCCGATTCCCAATCCAGCGCCGGTCACCAATGCTGTCTTGCCCGATAGATTGGAGTACGAGCCGCGATTCATTTGATTCCTCCGCAGTGAAACCTGCTTCCAGAGCGTTTCTCAATTTGCGACTCAAACATCTGAGACGAACCTGATGCGATTGTGTCAGTTGCAGAGGGAGGACCGACAAGCATCACGTATGCTCACTACTATGAATCGGGTCATCGATTGATGTCCGATCTTTCTCGACATTCTCAAACCACGTTTCCAACTCAACAAGCAGTCTGTGGGTTATGTCGGGATATTGACTGGCCACATTGAATTTCTCACCGGGATCATCGGACAGATTGTAGAGCTCAGGTTCTTCGGCTTCCGGATATCTGATGTTTGGTATCGGCAAAAGTTCCCTAGTCGAAGCCGGGTCTTCCTTGTGCTTTATATCCGCTTCGATGAATGCTGCCGTCCGCGCAGCATCCTCATCGGAAATATAGAGATCGGGGTTCTGATAGTACCGGGTTCCGCTGATCATCGGACGAACGAGTTTCCAGTCACCATCCCGGACGGCAGCATTCGTTGAAACGCTCGGATAGTAAAAATTCCACTGCCAGAACCGCCGCGGTTGATTGCGCAGTTTTTCCCCTTGAAGCTGATCAGAGAGGTCGTAACCGTCCAGAGGGTTGCCGCCAACGATATTGGCTCCGCACATTGAGGCCAAAGTCGGCAGCCAATCAGTGAAATGCGATAGGTCGTTGTTGACGACATTTGCGGGAAGGCTGGCCGGATGCCGCAGGATCATTGGAACGCGAATGCCGCCTTCGTAGACCCAACCCTTTGAGCCTTTAAGACCGGCGTTAAATCGTTCGTTAAACGGATCCTCGCCCGGATCAAGCATGAAGGGCGGATTGAAGAACGCCGGCCCGTTGTCACTGGTGAACATGACGATCGTGTCATCTGCCAGGCCGTTTTCGTCCAGATAGTCCAACACCTGGCCTATGCCGGCGTCCATCGCTTCAATCATGGCGTATGTCGTAGCCGTGATGCGCTCGTGCCCTTGATCGAGATAATGGTCAATCAAATCCTGCGGGGCCTGAAACGGCGAGTGGGGAGCGCTATAGGTAAGCATCAGGAAGAAGGAGTCGGATTTGTGCCGATCCAGAAAACGACAAGCCTCCTTCGTCAAGACGTCTGTCAGATACCTGCCATCGCCTTTATTGATCGAACTGTTGGTTTGCAGGTGCCAATTGTAATAGTCCGACCAACCGCCACAAAATCCAACGAATTCGTCAAATCCCCTGGCATTGGGTTCGAAGCGCGCATCAATTGCGCCATTGTGCCATTTGCCGACGAGGCCGGTCGCATATCCGGCCGATTTGAACATGTCGGCCAATGTTACTTCTCGCAGCGCGATGCGGTCGAGACCGTAAACCTCAAACTGGCCGATCGCACCCGTGCGATGGGGATATCGGCCAGTCAGAAGAGCGGCGCGTGCCGGCGAACATATCGGCGATCCGGAATAGTGCTGTTGCATGCAAACGCCTTCCGCGACAAGTCGGTCCAGGTTCGGAGTTCTGACCCGACCTTCGCTGAAGACACCGAAATCGCCATATCCCATATCGTCAGCAACGATGAGCAGGACATTCGTCTTCTTTGCCACCGGCACGCTCCTCAGTTGCGTTCAGCGTGACAGCAGCCGCTTGACAGACTTGTCAGCCGCAGCAAGTGCCGAGGGAATGTCTCCGCCCTTGACGATCTTTTGCATCTGCGGAGCGAGTTCGCTCATAACCGCATAGAATTTCGGGTTCTTCCAAGGGTTGTCATGCGTATAGCCCAGTGAACCGATGAAGATCTGGCTGTAGGCGTCCGCGCCCACCGAACCCTTTTTCAGTAACGGCATGCTCGACGTCGGAATTTGACCATTGATATCGAAATACATCGTCGTGTTTTCTTCATCAAAGATCAGCAGATCGAGAAAGGCAGCAGTAAGTTTCTTGTTTTTTGACTTGGAGGACATTGTGATCTCGTGCGGATTTCCGATAGTCCTACGCGATCCATCCGGAGACTTCGGCATTGGCGCTACCCAAACATCACCGTCGGGCGTCACCTTCAACTTGCCGCCGGACATATTCTCTACGAGGCCTCGGCCCCACGGTCCCTCAAAGATCACACCGGCGCGCTCGGCAGCAAACGTGTTGCGGGATTCAGCATGCCCATGTCCGACAGCGGTGCAGCCGGACTTTGTGATTTCTTGCATCCACTTGAATGCGGCCTGGTTCTCCGGTGTGTTCAGCTTGATCTTGCCGTTCTGCTGAATGTCTCCACCATGTCCGTATATGATTGGAATAGACCATTGCGCAGAGTTGGGGTTTTGCGAAGTGCGCAAAGCAGCGCCATAGATTTTTGCGCCATCCTTGTCGGGCAGCGCACAGATCTTCTTGATCAGGTCCATCAGTTCCGGCCACGTCTGCGGGTATTTGTCCGGATCCAGTCCTGCTTGTTTCATCAGATTTCGGTTGTAGTGCGGGTGGATTGGCCCAGGGACCCAAGGTAGCGCATAGAGCTTTCCCTTAACGGAGACCGAGTCACGCAACGCCTTGGGGATGGTGTCCAGTTTTTCCTTGCTGAAGTAGCCATCGAGCGGTTCAAGGCCACCAATCGCTTGTACGGCGGGAACCCAGCCGGCGATCAGGTGGATTGCATCCGCCGGGTTGCCCGCCATTGTCGTGACCGTTGCCTGATTGAGTGCTTTGTCAAACGCCGTATCGACGATCTTAAGATCGGCGCCGGTCTTCTTCTTGAACTTGTCCCGGATCCGCTCGATCAGATCGGCATTCTTGTCGTAGGTTCCGAGCCAGCCCGAATACGTAATCTCTTCTGCGTGAGCCGGCAATCCAACCAGCAGAAGGCCGGCGACCATCATGCATCTTAGTGTTCTAAAGGTAGGCAT
>JBPCWB010000673.1:0-5914 GCA_051009955.1 Hyphomicrobiaceae bacterium
CCGGCGAGTTTCCAGAATGGAGTGAAAAGTACCGCGTCATCTATCCCTCGCGCATCATGTCGGCCCTCGTCGGAGCTGTTTTCTCCGGTGGCACGCTGGGTGTCTTCACGCCCCTGCAAGAGCAGGCGGCGAAAACCAGAAAGCGTTGGCATTCCGCCGGTTATGAGCCGGCTGTTGTTGCCCTTTCGCCGAATGCGGCAGCGACCGAAATACAAGATGCGGCTCGCCGGATGCGAGACCTCAATCCGTCACTGCTGGTCTTCGACTGCATCAGCTATACATCGGAGGCAAAGGCGGCGGCCCGCCAAGTCATTCGGGTACCCGGCATCCTCGGTGTTACGGCGGCAGCCCGCGTGGCCAGTGAGCTGGTCTCCTGAAAAGACAAACGCGCTAGAAATCGGACACCATATCGACCACGCGCACCAAGTCGGACAAAGATGCGAAATCCATCTTTTCCATCATGCGCGCGCGGTGGATTTCCACGGTACGGAAACTAATTCCGAGTTCGCGACCGATCTCTTTGTTAGACTGGCCGGTGGCCACCAGAAACATGATCTCACGCTCACGATCCGTCAGCGCGCGCAGGCGACGGTAGAGGGCCGGCACGTCAGCATTGCCCGGTGGATTTCTGAGTCGTTGCAAGGCGTTCTTGATGGCATTCGCGATCAGGCGCCTGTTGAGAATAGCCGGTTTTTTGGAAAGTTTACGCACAAGCTCAAGGTCGTCGCGTGAGTACCCCATCGAGTGCAGAACGATGATGTCGCAATCCGTTAGGGAGGCGACCGCCGCCTCGAGTCCGGATTTGTCACCCGGTTTCGCGGCCGCAACCTGGGCCCTCGGCCAGGGCCCACCAATGGCCGAAAGATCAAGGAGCGTACCATCCAGCGGCACGACAATGCCAACCTGAAACTCAGCCAGTAGAAACACCTCAATTGCGCGGTCGACCACGCGGTCGCTGAGCAGTGTCGCGCTTTGCGGCTTGAAGTTGTAGCCTCCGGACGCCGACATCAGCACCACGAGATCGGCGCCGTTGGAGATGATGTCGTCATAGACTTGTCGAAACCTGGTGTAGGCCCAGTCGATCGATAATTCGATTTGGGTTCCGTCACGCAGAACGGTCAAGAAAGAGGGATCCTCGGGACCTGGCGCAATTTCCTGCGGACTCCAGGCATGAACGTCGTCGAGAAGACCGAATTCGAGGGTTTCCACCTCCATGTCGAGTTCGGCGAGGATTTCGGGGACCAGATCGATTCGGGGGCTTTGGCCGAGCGTGACAAACGCCACCCGGCACATCGGTGCACTGAGACCGTCGGTAACGTTTGACTTCTGATGCCCCAATTGCACGGACGGCGCACCTCCTGTTGTGCCGGGCTCGATGCCACTGAGGCCATTGGCAGAGCCGGCTCGACAGGATAAGTGAAACAATCGGCGAATGATAGATTCGGATTTCGGCAAACCCGGCCGGAACCACCAATTACCGACCAAGGGAAGTAAAGATCACGGGAAATTCATGCCGGCTCATGTCGCTGCGCACGCAGGGTAGTACTTGCCTCGCGATCGATCCGACCGTCACCGTCGACCACGCATCCGTAATCCCTTCTGGCACCTTGCGAGGTTAGGAACTCCTCGTCCAAATCCTGCTGGACCTCGTCAAAACTGCGCGTCCAGGCGTCACCAAATCCCGACCCGCCGGCCATAACCAATTCCGCAAGATCATTTGGCCCAGTAAGTTCGCAAAGCCCCCCGGTATCCAGATCAGTGCTTTGGCCATCTCCAACCCTGACCGACGCAGACGCCTTGCCACCAGGGCGACCACCGAATAGGCCGCCGATTTGCACCCGCACACCGTTTGGATAAAGACCTGCCTGGCATGGACGTTGATCAGCATGGAGCTTGCGCGCCCTGACAACCTGGGACAGTCCACCGCGCTTTTGACCGGGTCCGCCGCTGTCGGATACCAGCGATTTTTCCGTGACGAGCACGGGCACGCGCGTTTCGAATAACTCGACCGAGGTATTGGAGGCACTGGTTGGATAGAGCAGACCCGATACTCCGTCGCTATGCTGGGAGGCGCCCTGTCCGCCACCCTGGAACAGGTGGTCGCTATAGATCTGCCCGGTCTCGTCGACACCGTAGAACAGCGCAGATGCCGGTAGCCCAGTGAAAGCCTGGACTTTGTCCGGTACGACCTTCGCAAGCGCACCGAAGATGTTCGGTGCCACGTACCAACCCGTGCGGACACGCGTGTTGACCGCCATCGGCCTGTCGCAGTTGAGAATGCTGCCACTGGGTGCGGCGACGGAGATGGGCTGGTAGCACCCCGCGTTGCCCGGGATCTCGGGCGTGAAGATGCACTTCAGCGGATACGTGGCATGGGCACTCGTGTAGCTGAAGGTGCAGTTGCTGCCGCCTTGGGTTGTTTGCGGCGGTGCACCGTCGAAGTCGACCTCGATCCGGTCTCCTCGGACTGAGACCTTGATGGGATACGTCATGATCTCGTCAATGCCGTCCGCCTGCACGACATGCCTATAATCGCCGTCGGGAAGCTCCGCGATTGCATCACGCATGACCTTTCCGGCACGTTCCTGGACCACGGACGCAAGGGTTTCGAGGTTCGCCATGTCATACTCTGCCATGAATTCCTTGATCCGCTCGGCGCCGGTCCGCCCCGCAGAGACGAGCGCATGAACATCTCCCAGAACCTGATCCGGGCGACGCACATTCTCTTGGAGAAGTTCAAACAGATCCTCATTCGGTGTGCCGGCCCGGAAGAGCTTCATTGGTGGAATCTGGATGCCCTCATCATAGATCTCGCGGGCACTGAACTGGTCCTTGGTGCCTCCGATGTCACTGACGTGGCCGACAATCCCGGTGAACGCGACAATCACACCGTCGCGGAACACCGGTACCGCAATAGCGATGTCGAATAAGTGCCCCGCGCACAGCCAAGGATCATTGGTGATCAAGACGTCGCCATCGACCAGAGCTTCGGGTGGAAAGCGCTCGAGCATTGCATTGATGGCAATAGGCAGTGTCAGGTTGAACACCGGCATTGCGCGCGGGGAGTGGACGATCTGACGGCCGTTGGCGTCAAGAATCTCGCAGGCGAAATCCTGTGCTTCGCCAATGATCAGGGAAAATGCTGTTCGTATCACCGTGTGCCAACATTCCTCGGCAATGTTGATCATGCGGCTCCAGAGGATCTCCAGACCGACTGGATCAGCATTCAGCTGGGCAATGGCCTCATCCAGATTTTCGGGTAGTGAAACACTCGTCCCCGAATCTGCTCTACGGTCCAAAGTCATGCACAGGTTCATGTCCTCGTCGACGCCCACGATTGCGCCTTCGGGGACGACCGTCGTTGCTTCACGCTCTTCGATGATTGCCGGGCCGTCGATCGTGGCGCCGGGTCGCAGCGCATAGCGGTCGTAGACTTGCGCTTCGACCATGGTGCGGGCCAGCGGCGAATAGATCGAGCGCGCCGGCCGCGCTTTGCGTTCACCGACCTCGGTGTCTTTCAGACGGATGGAAATAGTCGGCTGTGGACCATTGCAACGTACACGCCAGTTGATGATCTCAATCTGTGCTCCATCATAGACGTGCGTGTAGAGCCGCGCATATTCCCGCACAAACCTGGCCTCAATCTCGGCTACTGATCGGGCGTCGAGCGTCCCCTCCGGGATCACCACAGTGATCTCATGCATTTGGCCGCTGAGCCGCATATCCGCGCGCCGTTCCAATGCCATCTCTGACCCGGGAATGCCATCTGCTTCGAGCACGTCTCGACAATTCTGCTCCAACCCGGCCAGCAGCTGGTTTGCCTCGGCCAGATCGAGCCGGGAGAGCGGACTTGGACTTGAGCGCGACACTTCGCGGCCGAGCGGGGCCGATAGCAGGCCGAGCGCTGACGCTGCGCCCGATGCTGGCGGAATTATCACTTCGCGCGCACCCAGCTTCGCTGCCACTTGCGCCGCATGAAGCGGGCCAGCCCCGCCCATCGCCACGATGGCGTAATTGCGCGGGTCGTGTCCCTTTTCCACGATGTGCACCCGCGCGGCACCCGCCATGTTTTCGGCAACCAATTCGACGATGCCAGCTGCGGTTTGCATGACATCAAGATTGAGACCGTCTGCGAGTCGTCCGATGGCAGCCTCCGAGGCGGCAACATCGAGTTTCATCCGACCGCCCAGGAAGTAGTTGGGATCGAGATACCCAAGCAGCATGTTGGCATCGGTGACGGTTGGATCGGTGCCGTTCAGTCCATAACACGCCGGTCCGGGCGCAGCGCCTGCACTATCGGGTCCGACTTTCAGAACGCCTGAGCTATCGATGCGCGCGATAGAACCGCCACCGGCTCCGATTTCGATCATGTCGACGACCGGCGCATGTATCGGCAGCCCACTTCCTCTTTTGAAGCGGTGCACGCGTCCGGCCTCCAACATTTGCGCGATATCCGGACGGTTGTCGCGAATGAGGCACGCCTTGGCCGTGGTCCCTCCCATGTCGAACGAGACGATGTTATCCGCACCCAAGCGGCTGCCGACGAAGGCCGTCATCTGCGCGCCGCCTGCCGGACCGGACTCCAGAAAACGGATTGGGAATTCGGCCGCGGCCTGCGAACTGCTCAGATCGCCGGAAGACTGCATGAGGTGGAACTGGCCTTCAAATCCGCGTTCGCGTAGCGCAATCTGCAGCCGCGTTACATAGGACTGCATCAAAGGTTGGACATAGGCGTTGGCCGCCGTCGTCGAGGCTCGGCCGTATTCCTTCAGTTCGGGATGTACATCGCTCGAAATGGAAACCGTCAGGTTGGGATAGAGATCGTGGATAAGATCGCGCACGGCCCGTTCGTGATCCGGGTTCTTGTATGAATGGAGCAGGCAAACCGCAATCGCCTCCACGCCTTCCGCGACTAGGAAATCAATCTCTTGGCGGGCTTGGTCGAGGTCCAGCGCTATGACCGGATTGCCGTCCCGATCCATGCGCTCGGTGACTTCACGGCGCAGGCGCCGCGGAGCCAGCGGATCAGGAAAATGCAAAAACAGATCGTGAATGTCGTAACGCTGCTCGGTGCCCAACTGCAGAACGTCGCGAAATCCCCTGGTGGTGAGGAAACCGAGTCGGCAACCACGCCGTTCAATGATTGCATTGCTGACAAGTGTCGTGCCGTGCACCACATGGCCGACATCTGCCAACGAAACGCCGACCGACTCCAGCAGCTCGCCAATGCCGGACAGTGCTCCTATCGCGGGGTCATCCGGCGTTGTCAGGCACTTGTGGAGGCGCAAGGTCCCATCGAACGCATCCATCAACACCAAGTCGGTGAAGGTTCCGCCAATATCAAACCCCAAGCGGTAACGCGCCAAACTTCCAGACATCGCATTCCTCCACCGGCAGTTGCCGTCATGCATCGATCCGCATCCCTGCTTGGTTTGAGTATTCCGCAGCAGGGACCAAGTTTGAATGCGGGCAAACCCTTACGCGCCTGGCATCAATTCGCGGGGAGAACAGTACGCTCATTGGGCTCGGAGGTCTGCGGAAATCGAACACACGACCACAACACGCCATGGTGGTTTTCGAGACGGTGCCAGAGCTCGGGACAGCTCAAATGTACCACCCACTATCTTCCGGCCCGTCGGCGAATTCTTGGTCCTCTATGTTGCTGAGCGCCGGCGGGCTCGCACTTGCCTGGTCAGTAGCACCAGGCCGAGAACGAGCGACACGACAAAGCCCGAGATCGTTCCGCTGAGCGTCTGGATCTCGTACGCACGGCCATACAGGGCTATTGAAAGAATCCTGACGAAAACTGTCAGGCCGAGGCTGCCGAACATCCAGAAAAAGGCCATCTCTGCAGGTGACATGTGTCGGATCTTGGTCGCGAAGATAGCCGCTGCAGACAGAATGACCAGAAGTG
>JBPCWB010000674.1:0-16586 GCA_051009955.1 Hyphomicrobiaceae bacterium
GTGACGTTGCCGGAAGGCACCGAGATGGTGATGCCTGGCGACAACGTGACGATGGACGTCGAGCTGATCCAGCCGATCGCGATGGAAGAAAAACTTCGCTTCGCGATCCGCGAGGGCGGGCGCACCGTTGGCGCCGGTGTCGTCGCATCGATCAGCGAATAAGGAATTGAACCAGGTGAAGCGCCCGCTCAGACGGGCGCTTCCTAATTGTGTGCACTGAGCACCGAAGAGTGAGACATAGGCAATGAACGGCCAGAACATTCGCATACGCCTCAAGGCCTTCGATCATCGTGTGCTCGATGCGTCGACGCGTGAGATCGTGAACACGGCGAAGCGCACCGGCGCGGAAGTGCGTGGTCCCATTCCGCTGCCAACGCGCAAGGAGCGGTTTACGGTGATCCGCTCACCGCACATCGACAAGAAGAGCCGCGAACAGTTCGAAATGCGCACTCATAAGCGCTTGCTGGACATTGTCGATCCGACACCGCAGACGGTCGATGCATTGATGAAGCTCGATCTCGCAGCCGGGGTCGATGTTGAGATCAAGCTCTAGGACCGGTGCCGCGACCGGATCGGAGCTGAAACGTTAGTCGGGTCCTCTCGTGAACGGCGATGACCCAATGTTAAAGAAGGAGAGCGCACATGCGCTCCGGATTGATTGCACAGAAAGTCGGAATGACGCGCATCTTCTTGGAGAGCGGCGAACATGTCCCTGTGACTGTGTTGAAGGTCGACACGTGCCAGGTGATTGGCCACCGCACGGACGAAAAGAATGGCTACACGGCCCTACGACTGGGCGCCGGGCAGCGCAAACGCGCGCGTGTATCAAAAGCGGAACAGCAGAACTTCGTGATCGCCAATGTCGAGCCCAAGCGCAGCATCGCGGAATTCCGTGTCAGCGCTGACAATCTGATCGAGATCGGTTCCGAAATGACGGCAGACCACTTTGTTGCCGGCCAGCATGTGGACGTGACCGGGACCAGCCAGGGGAAAGGCTTCCAGGGTGCCATGAAGCGCTGGAACTTCGGTGGCATGCGGGCATCGCACGGCGTTTCGATTTCGCACCGCGCTCATGGTTCTACCGGCAACAGTCAAGATCCAGGTAAGGTCTTCAAGGGTAAGAAGATGGCGGGTCATATGGGTGCCGAGCGGGTCACGACCCAGAATCTCGAAGTCGTCAAAACCGATGTTGATCGTGGCCTTGTGATGATCAAGGGCGCCGTTCCGGGCAATAAAGGCGGGTGGGTTCTGGTTCGCGACGCCGTCAAGCGGCCGCTGCCGGACGGCGTTCCGACACCTGGTGCATTCCGGGCGCCGGCCGCCAAAGAGACCGCAGCGGCAGCGCCGGTGGATCAAGCCGCCGCCGTCAGCGCCGCATCCGAGAGTGAGGAATAAGTCCGATGGAAGCGACCGTCACCAATCTCGAAGCCGGCGCGGCTGGCACGATTGAATTGAGCGATGCGATCTTCGGCCTTGAGCCGCGCAAGGATCTGCTACACCGTATGGTGCGCTATCAACAGCTCAAGCGGATGGCCGGGACACACCACGCCCAGGACCGTTCGGAAGTCAATGTCACAACGCGGAAATTCATGCGCCAGAAGGGCTCCGGTGGCGCCCGGCACAGAACCAAGTCCGTGCCGCAATTTCGTGGTGGCGGCAAGGCCTTCGGTCCGAAGCCGCGAAGCCATGCAATCGACCTGCCGAAAAAGGTTCGCGCCCTCGCCCTGCGACATGCGCTGTCGGCGAAAGCCAAGGCGGGTGAACTGGTTATCCTGGACAAAGCAACATCGGACGACGGCAAGACAAAGGCACTGCGCTCGAAGCTCGCCGACCTCAAGTGGCGCAATGCCCTCATTATTGATGGTGCTGAACTCGAACCTGAATTCGCGCGTGCGGCGCGGAATATCCCGCAAATCGATGTTCTGCCGGTTCAAGGTATCAACGTCTACGACGTCCTGCGGCGGCATACGCTGGTGCTGACAAAGGCCGCCGTAGAAGCCCTGGAGAAGCGCTTCGAAGGGGCCGAGATGCCGAAGGCAAAATCATCTGAGGAGGCCGCCTAATGGCTCGCATCGATGCCTACGATATTATCGTCTCGCCTGTCATCTCCGAGAAATCGACGATCGCCTCCGAGAACAACCAGGTTGTATTCAACGTGCGGCGAGGCGCGACAAAGCCGGCAATCAAGCAGGCCGTTGAGCAGCTCTTCAACGTGAAAGTAAAGGCCGTGAACACGCTGGTGCGCAAGGGCAAGCGGAAAGTATTCCGCGGTGTCCGCGGGCGCCAGAATGATGTCAAAAAGGCCGTCGTGACGCTTGAAGACGGCCACGGCATCGACGTCACGACAGGACTCTAAGAGGACCGAACCATGGCACTCAAGACATTTCGCCCGACATCGGCCGGTCTTCGTCACCTCGTGATTGTCGACCGCTCGCATCTGTGGAAGGGCAAGCCGGTCAAGATCCTGACCGAAGGCAAGACACGCAGTGGCGGGCGCAACAACACTGGCCGGATCACGTCGCGCCATATCGGCGGCGGCCACAAGCAGGCTTATCGCAAGATCGATTTCCGTCGTCGCAAGGCGGATGTGCCGGCAACCGTGGAGCGGCTTGAGTATGATCCGAACCGCACCGCATTCATTGCATTGCTCAAGTATGAAGATGGGCAGCAGTCCTATATCCTGGCACCGCAGCGCCTGAATGCGGGCGATACCGTCATCTCCGGCGAGAAAGTCGACGTTAAGCCGGGCAACGCTATGCCGTTATCGGCCATGCCGATCGGCACGATCATTCACAATGTCGAGTTGAAGCCAGGCCGGGGCGGTCAGATTGCGCGTTCGGCAGGAACTTATGTTCAGCTCGTTGGTCGCGATGCAGGCTGGGCCATTCTCAAACTCAATTCAGGCGAGACGCGGCGCGTACGTGCCGAATGCATGGCAACCGTCGGCGCCGTATCGAACCCGGACCATGGCAATATCGTGATCGGTAAGGCCGGCCGCGCTCGCTGGCATGGCAAACGCCCGCAGACCCGCGGCATTGCCATGAACCCGGTTGATCACCCGAACGGTGGCCGCACCAACGGCGGCAAGCACTTCGCGACACCGTGGGGCAAGCCAACAAAGGGCTCACGAACGCGCCGGAACAAGGCGACGGACAAGTTCATTGTTCGCAGCCGTCATAAGGCAAAGAAATAGGATTAAGGCCACGCCGGACGGTCGCTGAAGGCCTCGGGCGTTGCGAAAAGGAGATCGAAGTCGTGTCGCGATCAGTTTGGAAAGGCCCGTTTGTTGACGGCTATCTGCTAAAGAAGGCGGAGAGGGTGCGGGCTTCCGGCCGCAACGAAGTGATCAAGATCTGGTCGCGCCGTTCGACGATCCTGCCGCAGTTCGTCGGCCTCACGTTCGGCGTCTACAACGGCCGCAAGCACATTCCTGTGTCCGTGTCGGAAGACATGATCGGGCACAAATTCGGCGAATTCTCACCGACGCGGACCTACTACGGTCACGGCGCCGACAAGAAATCGAGACGCTAAAGGTAGGCGAGACCGATGGGTAAGCAAAAACGCGAACGCACTCTTGCCGACAATGAAGCCAAGGCAATGGTGCGCAATTTGAGGATTTCACCGCAGAAGCTCAATCTGGTTGCGGGGTTGATCCGCGGAAAGAAGGTTTCGCAGGCCCTGGCCGATCTTGAGTTTTCACGCAAGCGCATCGCGATTGATGTCCGCAAATGTGTGATGTCGGCGGTGGCCAATGCGGAAAACAACCACGGCTTGGACGTCGACGATCTTGTCGTTGCAGAAGCCTTTGTCGGTAAGAACCTGGTCATGAAGCGATTTCATGCGCGGGGACGTGGGCGGTCAGCTGGAATTATGAAGCCCTTCTCGCAGATCACTGTGATCGTGCGCGAAGACAAGCCGGAAGCATAGGAGCCGGAGCTTATGGGTCACAAAGTCAATCCGATCGGCTTGCGCCTCGGCATCAACCGCACCTGGGATAGCCGCTGGTACGCCAACACCGGTGAGTATGGCCGTCTGCTGCATGAAGACATGCGCGTGCGCGAACATATTATGAAGATGAAGCGTCAGGCCGGCATCTCGAAGGTCGTGATCGAACGCCCGCATAAGAAGTGCCGCGTCACCGTGCACACGGCCCGGCCCGGCGTACTGATTGGCAAAAAAGGGGCTGACATCGACAAGCTGCGCGGGCAACTCGCGCAGCTGACGGATTCCGAGGTTCACCTCAATGTTGTCGAAGTGCGTAAGCCCGAAATCGACGCCACCTTGATTGCCGAGGGTATCGCGCAGCAACTCGAACGTCGCGTCGCTTTCCGCCGCGCGATGAAACGTGCCGTACAGTCGGCGCTGCGGTTGGGTGCTCAGGGTGTCCGGATCAATTGTGCTGGCCGATTGGGCGGCGCGGAGATCGCACGGACTGAATGGTACCGGGAAGGTCGCGTGCCGCTGCACACGCTGCGTGCCGACATCGACTTTGGCTACGGTCAGGCCAAAACCGCCTACGGCATCATCGGGATTAAGGTATGGATCTTCAAAGGTGAGATCATGGAACACGATCCGATGGCCTCGGAACGCCGGGCGATTGAAATGCAAGAGGGCGGCGGCGGCGGCCGACGTCGCGACCAGGACCGGGGCGATCGCCCTGGCGCCGGTCGCTAGGTAATCGGCGAGGATTGAGCAATGCTGCAACCAAAGCGCACCAAATTCCGCAAGGTCATGAAGGGCCGCATCAAAGGTGCGGCCAAGGGCGGGACGACGTTGAACTTCGGCTCCCACGGCCTCAAGGCGATTGAGCCGGAGCGGATCACGGCCCGCCAGATCGAGGCGGCCAGACGGGCTATCACGCGTCACATGAAACGGGCAGGTCGGGTTTGGATTCGGATATTCCCAGATCTCCCGGTGTCGTCGAAACCGGCGGAAGTTCGCATGGGTAAGGGTAAGGGTTCACCGGAATATTGGGCGGCCAGAGTCAATCCAGGTCGCATCATGTTCGAGCTTGACGGTGTGTCTGATCAATTGGCGCGCGAGGCGCTGCAGCTCGGCGCAGCCAAGCTGCCGATCAAGACACGCATCGTGACGCGCATCAGTTAGGCAGGATCGACGAAATGTCAGCAGCATCAGAGTTTCGAGACTTATCGCTCGACCAGCTGGACGATCAACTTGTCAAGCTGAAGCGCGAGCAGTTCAATCTTCGCTTTCAAGCGGCCTCGGGGCAGCTTGAGAATACTGCCCGTGTGCGCCAGGTGCGTCGCGACATTGCGCGCGTCAAAACGATTGCGCGCCAAAAGCAGGTGAGCGGCGGACAGGAGTAGGGGCCAAGGTATGCCAAAGCGAATTCTACAGGGCACAGTGGTGTCGGATAAGAACGACAAGACGGTCGTCGTCGAAGTGGAGCGCCGCTACACGCATCCGCTTTTCAAGAAGGTCGTGCGTCGCTCGAAGAAGTATCATGCGCACGACGAGACCAACGCGATCAAAATTGGTGATCGCGTGCGTATTCAGGAGACGGCACCAATTTCGCGCACCAAGCGATGGGCGGTCATTCAGGAACCGTCAGCCTAGCGCTGACATGTGTGACTTATTCCCACCGCACCTTGGCTTGCCGCCGCTGCGCTTGGGACGAATGAGAAGAGGACGGGTCCGATGATACAGATGCAGACCAATCTCGACGTCGCCGACAACTCCGGTGCCCGCCGCGTGCAGTGCATCAAGGTGATCGGCGGCTCCAAGCGCAAATATGCGGGCATCGGCGATACTATTGTCGTGTCGGTCAAGGAGGCGATCCCACGTGGCCGCGTCAAGAAGGGTCAGGTGATGAAGGCCGTCGTCGTGCGAACCGCCAAAGGTGTACGCCGCCAGGATGGCTCGCTGATCCGCTTCGACAGAAACGCGGCCGTGCTGATCAACGCCGCGGGTGAGCCGATCGGAACCCGCATCTTTGGACCGGTCACCCGTGAGTTGCGGGCAAAGAACCACATGAAGATCGTTTCGTTGGCACCGGAGGTGCTCTGAGATGCCGTCGTTGAAGTTCAAGAAGGGTGACCGCGTCGTGGTGCTGACTGGTCGCGACAAAGGCAAGCAAGGTGAGATCCTTGTGATGATGCCGCGGGAAAATCGCGCCATCGTTCGCGGAGTCAACGTCGTCCGGCGCCATCAGCGTCAGTCGGCGCAGCAACAGGGCGGGATCGTTTCCAAGGAAGCACCGGTCCAGCTGTCCAACCTCGCTCACGAAGATCCGAATGATGGGAAGCCGACCCGTGTCGGTTTTAAATTCTTGGAAGATGGGAAGAAAGTCCGCTTCGCCAAGCGCTCGGGCGAACTCATCCCGGATAGGAACTAAGCCATGGCTGAGAAGAAACAGGCCAAGAAGCCGAAGAACGGCAAGTCCGAGGAGGCCGTGGAAGCACGCTCCTTTGCCCGGCCGGAGGGCTACAAGCCACGGCTCAAGATTGTCTATGAAGACAAGATCAAGAGCGCGTTGCGTGAAAAGTTCAATTATCAGAACATCATGCAGGTGCCGAAGATCCAGAAGATCGTGATCAACATGGGTGTTGGCGAAGCGGTCAATGATCGCAAAAAGGTCGAGAGCGCCGTCAATGATCTGAGCCTCATCGCCGGCCAGCGTCCGATCATCACCAAGGCGCGCAAGTCTATTGCGACATTCAAGTTGCGAGATGGCATGTCGATTGGTGCCAAGGTGACGCTGCGCGGTGACCGGATGTACGAGTTCATTGATCGTCTCGTGACCATCGCTCTGCCGCGGGTCAAAGACTTCCGGGGGTTGAACCCGAAGAGCTTCGACGGTCGCGGCAATTTCGCGATGGGCCTCAAGGAGCACATCGTGTTTCCGGAGATCGACTACGATAAGGTCGACGAAATCTGGGGAATGGACGTGATCGTCGTAACCTCGGCCCCCACGGACGACGAGGCGCGTGAGCTCCTGTCACAATTTAACTTTCCGTTCCGCAACTAACCACAACCGAGGAACCGCGGCTCAAGCCGTAAGGCCTCCGGAGGACTTGATGGCCAAAGCCAGTGCCAAAGAAAAGAACCAACGTCGCAGAAAACTGAGCGAGCATCATGCCCAGAAGCGTGCGGCGCTCAAGGCGATCATCAAGGATCGCGACAAGCCGATGGAAGAGCGTTTTGCGGCTCAACTGAAGCTGGCAGAGATGCCGCGCAACGGCTCAAAAACGCGTGTGCGTAATCGCTGCGCAATTACAGGTCGTCCGCGTGCGTTTTATCGCAAGCTGCTGATCTGCCGTAACCAGCTGCGTGATCTCGCGTCGCAAGGCCGGATTCCGGGCATGGTCAAGTCGAGTTGGTAAGGGAGGAATAGGCAATGATGAATGATCCTCTCGGAGATATGCTGACGCGCATTCGCAACGCGCAACTGCGTCGTCGCCCGAAGACCACGACACCGGCATCGAACATGCGCACGCGCGTGCTCGATGTGCTCAAGGACGAGGGCTACATCCGTGGTTACGCGCAGGTTGAACAAAAAGGTGCGCATCCGCAGATCGAAATCGAACTGAAGTACAACAACGGAGAGCCCGCGATCCGCCAGATCAAGCGCGTCTCGACGCCCGGTCGTCGGGTCTATTCGGGCGCCAAAGACATTCCGACCGTGTTCAATGGTTTGGGTGTCGTCATTCTCTCGACGCCGAAGGGTGTGATGTCCGATTGGCGTGCGCGCGAAGAAAACGTTGGTGGTGAAGTTCTTTGCAACGTCTTTTGACGGGAGCAATGAGCCGGCTACGCATGGAGTGATTGAACAATGTCACGCATAGGCAAAAAACCGATTGTCGTTCCCGACAAGGTGACAGCGACGGTTGACGGGCAGCACGTTAAGGTGAAGGGACCCAAAGGTGAGCTGGAGTTTACCTGCCCTGAAGACGTCAGGCTCGAATTCGCCGACAATCAGATCACCATTACGCCAATCGATGACTCCAAGAAGGCGCGGTCGATGTGGGGGATGTCCCGCACCATGGTCCAGAATCTGGTGACCGGGGTTATTGATGGTTACAGCAAGACCCTGGAAATTCAGGGCATCGGCTATCGCGCGGCGATGAAGGGCAAAAACACACTGCAGTTGAACCTCGGTTTTAGCCATGAGGTTCTGCATTCCGTGCCGACCGGCGTCGAAGTGGCGGTTAGCGGTGCAAAGCAGGAAGTCGTCACCGTCAGTGGAATTGACAAACAGCTCGTTGGCCAGGTGGCGGCGGAAATCCGCGGCTACCGACCGCCGGAACCCTATCAGGGCAAAGGCGTGCGCTATCAAGGCGAGTACATCTTCCGCAAGGAAGGCAAGAAGAAGTAAGGACTCGAGGCATGGGCAGTCTATCCCCATTCGAGCGACGCAAGCGTCGCGTGCGCAAGCAGTTGCATAAGGTGTCGAGCAATCGGCCGCGATTGTCGGTTCATCGCTCGTCAAAAAATATCTATGCGCAGATTATTGATGATGCGTCGGGGCGCACGTTGGCGGCCGCCTCGACCCTCGACAAGGACTTGCGCAGCGGCCTCAAGACCGGCGCAGACCGCGGCGCCGCGGAGGCTGTCGGCAAAGCTGTCGCAGAACGTGCCGTGGCCGCAGGTGTGAAGGACGTCGTGTTTGACCGCGGCGGCTATCTATTTCATGGGCGTGTCAAAGCGCTAGCTGATGGGGCGCGCGAAGGCGGCCTGAACTTCTAATGGAAGGATTGTAGCGTGGCACGTTCGCCAGGAAGAGGTCGTGACCGGGATCGCGATGATCGCGATAACGAGTTCACTGACAAGCTCGTTCACATCAATCGTGTTGCCAAGACAGTCAAGGGCGGCAAGCGATTTGGTTTTGCCGCATTGGTGGTTGTCGGCGACCTGAAAGGCCGCGTTGGCTTCGGCCACGGCAAGGCACGCGAGGTTCCGGAAGCCATTCGCAAAGCGAATGAGTCGGCCAGGCGGTCGCTGGTGCGCATCCATCTTCGAGAGGGCCGCACTTTGGATCATGACAGCGAGGGTCGTCACGGCGCCGGACGCGTTCTCATACGCTCGGCACCACCCGGGACCGGGATCATCGCAGGTGGTGCGATGCGCGCCGTTTTTGAAATGCTCGGTGTTCAGGACGTTGTCGCCAAGTCGATGGGCTCGGCTAATCCCTACAACGTCGTTCGCGCCACATTCGATGCGCTCGGGCGCCAGGAATCGCCGCGCGCCGTCGCGGCCCGCCGCAGCAAGAAACCGGCCGAAATCAATGCACGTCGTCGTGATGGCGCGAGCGTGGTTGAGGCACCGGGGCAGCAGGAAGCTGAGACGGCAGCAACCGAGGCCCAGGCCTAGACCAGGACGCCGCCCATCGCGGGCGTTCCGAAAGAGGAACCGAGCACATGTCTCAAAAGGGAACCGGCAAAACGGTTACGGTCGAGCAGATCGCAAGTCCGCTGCGGCGTGAAGCGCGTCAGCGCCAGACGCTGATTGGTCTCGGCCTCAATAAAATGAAACGCCGTCGCACACTGGAAGATACGCCGGCTGTGCGTGGCATGATCAACAAAGTGAGCCATCTCGTGCGCGTAGTCGACGAGACGGCCTGATCGACGGGAGCCAGCTGGCCATGCGTCTGAATGAACTCAAGGATAATGAAGGTGCCACCAAGCGCCGCGTACGCGTTGGTCGCGGTATCGGCTCCGGCGTCGGCAAGACTGGTGGTCGCGGACTCAACGGTCAGAAATCGCGCTCTGGCGTTGCAATCAAAGGCTTCGAGGGTGGCCAGATGCCACTGTATCGGCGTTTGCCAAAGCGAGGCTTCAGCAAATGGCGCCGCAAAAACTGGAATGCGGTCAACGTTGGTGCATTGCAGCTCGCCATTGATGCCAGTCGGATCGATGCTTCTCAGCCCATTACACTCGCCAGTCTCGTGGAGGCGGGCGTTGTGCGCCGCCCGAAGGATGGGCTGCGCATTCTCGGCAATGGCGAGTTGTCGGCAAAGATTACACTGACGGCAGACCACGTTTCGGAGTCGGCGCGGTCGGCGATCGAAAAGGCCGGCGGATCCATCTCGCTGATCGAGAAAAAGGTTCTGGCCGCAGACGAAGAAAAGCGGGCCAAAACGGCGGCAAAAAAGGCAAAGGATGCCAAGTAGCCGCCCTACTAGCCGGGTTGGCCGTTTTACCCGGCAGTGAGGTTGCGATCACAACGCCGACGCGCCATGTTGAAGCGAGTTTCGGCACGCCAGACGGCGAGCTCGTATTGGTCTGGGAGATTGAAAGATGGCATCCGCCGCGGAACAATTGGCTGCCAATATCAACTTTGGCGCATTCGCAAAGGCTGAAGACCTTAAGAAGCGAATCTGGTTCACGCTGGGCGCACTGCTGATCTATCGCTTTGGAACATTCATTCCCCTGCCAGGCGTTGATACCGCTGCATTTGCGGAAACCTTCCAGAACAATTCGACCGGCATCCTGGGCATGTTCAACATGTTCTCGGGCGGCGCCGTCGAGCGCATGGCAATCTTTGCGCTGAATATTATGCCGTATATCTCGGCATCGATTATTATGCAGCTTCTGACGTCGGTCGATAAGCGCCTTGAGGCCCTCAAGAAGGAAGGTGAGCAGGGTCGCAAGCAAATCAACCAGTATACGCGCTACCTGACCGTCGCTTTGGCCGCTTTTCAAGCTTACGGCATCGCGATCGGGCTTGAAGCGTCGCGGTCGTCGGCTGGACCTGTCATTCCGGATCCCGGTTGGTTCTTCCGTATTACCACGGTGATTACGTTGGTTGGCGGAACAATGTTCCTGATGTGGCTTGGCGAACAAATAACGGCACGTGGAGTCGGCAACGGAATATCACTGATTATTTTCGCCGGCATCGTGGCTGCACTGCCGAATGCCGTCATGCAGCTATTCGAAACCGCACGGCAGGGCTCAATCTCCACCTTTGCCTTGCTGTTGCTGCTCGTGACGATGGTTGCAGCCGTGGTCGTGATTGTCTTCATGGAGCGGGCGCAGAGGCGTCTATTAGTGCAATATCCCAAACGGCAGGTCGGCAACCGCATGTTCCAGGGGGACTCGTCGCACCTGCCCCTGAAGCTGAACTCGGCCGGTGTCATTCCGCCGATTTTTGCGTCGTCTCTGTTGCTGCTGCCGATCACCGCGGCGCAATTCTCCGCAGGCTCGGCCGGCAGCGCGACGCCGGACTGGTTGACAGTCATTACGACGTCATTGGGCTATGGTCAGCCGCTGCACATGTTGCTGTATGTGGTACTGATCATGTTCTTCTGCTTCTTTTATACAGCTGTCGTGTTCAATCCCCAGGATACGGCCGACAACCTGCGTAAATACGGTGGCTTCCTACCAGGTCGTCGACCGGGTGCCCAGACCGCTGAGTACATCGACTTTGTCCTTACGCGGATTACCTGTGTCGGTGCCATTTATCTTGCGGCGGTCTGTCTGTTGCCGGAAGTTCTCATCGCCAATCTCGGAATACCGGCTTCTTTCGGCGCCGTGCTCGGCGGTACCTCCCTCCTGATTGCGGTGAGCGTTACGATGGACACCGTGGCCCAGGTGCAGAGCCATTTGGTTGCGCACCAGTACGAGGGGCTAATCAAGAAGGCCAAGTTGAGAGGGGCGTCGCGGGGTCGAAAATGAGGATTATTCTGCTTGGTCCACCCGGCGCCGGCAAAGGCACGCAGGCGGAACGTCTAGTCAAAGAACGCGGCCTTGTTCAGCTATCGACCGGTGAGATGCTGCGCGCGGCTGGCATGGCCGGCACTCCGATTGGTTTGAAGGCGAAAGCGGTGATGGATGCCGGCTGCCTCGTCTCAGACGACATTGTCGTCGGCATCGTGTCTGATCGTGTTGATGAGCCGGACTGCGCCAGCGGTTTCATTCTTGATGGATTTCCACGTACGACGGCGCAGGCAAAAGCGCTTGATGGGTTGTTGTCCGAGAAGGATATGCAACTCGATACCGTGATTGAGATCGTTGTCGATGAAGGCGTGCTGGTGTCCCGCATGGAAAATCGGGTCAAGCAAACGCTCGCGGCCGGCGGTCAGGTGCGCAAGGACGACAACCCGGAGTCCTTCAGGCAGCGCCTGGTCGCCTATCGCGATCAAACGGCACCGTTGTCTGATTTCTATGCCAAGTCTGGTCGGCTCAGACAGGTTGACGGCATGCAGAGTATCGAAGTGGTGGCAGAGCAGATTGATGCCGCTCTGGATGACCTTTGAGTGGGGGTTCGGTCGTGTCGGCTTGCCGCGGCTGATGCGCATTGACGCGGTGCAAGATCGGCGGTATTAGATGCGTTTTCATGACGCACCCTGAATTTGATCGGCGCGGCCCCTGACGTATGGCCTGGCCAATCGCTTGACGAGACAACGGGACGCCGCTTGAGCGGGATTGGCATTCCGTCTGACTGCCCGCATGAATGATAGACGCAACGCGCCGATGCCTTTTGGCGCTCGCGTAGAAGATGACGAGGAGAGAGCAGCGTGGCTCGTATCGCAGGCGTGAACATACCGACCCAAAAACGGGTCGTCATTTCGCTACAGTACATTCATGGCATTGGCCGGAAGTACGCCCAGGACATCTGCAATGCCGTCGGAATTCCTTCGGAACGTCGCGTCAATGAGTTGAGCGATGCCGAAGTCCTTCAGATCCGCGAAACAATCGACCGCGATTTCATGGTGGAAGGTGATTTGCGGCGTGAGGCCGCGATGAACATCAAGCGCCTGATGGATCTGGGCTGTTATCGGGGCCTGCGCCATCGTCGCGGTCTGCCGGTGCGTGGTCAGCGCACCCATACCAATGCCCGTACCCGCAAGGGCCCGGCCAAACCCATCGCCGGCAAGAAAAAGGCCGCTCGATAATCCGTTTTGTAAAACCTCGGCTGATGGTTGCGGACAACCGCGATTGTTGGCTTGTTCACTAGCGCTTTAGAGAAGACACAGCAGCAATGGCCAAAGAACAGCAGCGCGGCAAAGTACGTCGCCGCGAACGCAAGAACATTTCATCTGGCGTCGCCCACGTAAATGCCAGCTTCAACAACACGATGATAACGATCACTGACGCTCAGGGTAATACGATCTCGTGGTCGTCATCCGGAGCAATGGGCTTCAAGGGGTCGCGCAAGTCGACCCCATTTGCTGCCCAGATGGCTGCCGAAGACGCCGGTAAGAAGGCAGCCGAGCACGGAATGAAAGTGCTGGAAGTTCAGGTTTGCGGACCCGGCTCGGGGCGTGAGTCCGCTCTGCGGGCTCTTCAGTCATCCGGCTTTCAGATTACCGCCATCCGCGATGTGACTCCGATCCCGCATAATGGTTGCCGTCCGCGCAAACGCCGACGGGTTTAAACCGCTACGACCTTCGTGCCGACGGCATTGCGTCTATCGACAGCGCAATTTGTCGGTTGTTTCCCCAGATGGCCTCGTCGTGCAGTCAAGCACGGCGGACCTCTTCGAAATAGGTGAGGCCCACATTGACTAGTGTACTCCAAAAGAATTGGCAGGACCTGATCAAGCCCAACAAACTCGGCGTTGAGCAGGGACGTGACCGCGAACGCGTCGCAACGATCGTCGCTGAACCACTCGAACGTGGATTTGGCATGACGTTGGGCAATGCCTTGCGTCGCGTTCTTCTGTCGTCGCTGCAAGGGGCGGCGATAAAGACGGTGCAGATCGATGGTGTCCTGCACGAATTTTCCTCGATCCCCGGCGTCCGTGAGGATGTGACCAACATCATCCTGAATATCAAGGAAATCGCTTTGCGGGTGCATTCCGAAGGCGTCAAGCGGATGGTGCTGAAGAAGGAAGGTCCCGGACCAGCAACGGCCGGTGACATCGAGACCAGCTCAGAGGTCGAGATCCTGAATCCGGACCACGTCATCTGTCATCTCGATCAGGGCGCGTCGGTGCGCATGGAATTCACGGTCGACATGGGGAAAGGGTATGTCCCGGCCGATCGCAATCGTCCGGAAGATGCACCGATCGGTCTTATCCCGGTCGATAGCCTCTACAGTCCGGTCAAGAAGGTCTCCTATCGCGTGGACAACACGCGTGAAGGCCAGATCCTCGACTACGATAAACTGACCCTGACAGTGGAAACGGACGGCTCGATCCGGGCCGATGACGCAGTCGCGCTTGCTGCGCGGATCCTGCAGGACCAACTCGCGATTTTCATTAACTTCGAGGAGCCGAAGAAGCCGGTCGAAGAACAGCAGCATCCGGAGCTGTCGTTCAACGCTGCGCTGCTCAAGAAGGTGGACGAGCTGGAACTGTCCGTGCGCTCGGCCAACTGCCTCAAGAACGACAACATCGTTTATATCGGCGATCTTATACAAAAGAGCGAAGCGGAAATGCTGCGGACGCCGAACTTCGGACGCAAGTCGCTCAATGAGATCAAGGAAGTCCTTGCAACCATGGGGCTCCACCTGGGTATGGAAGTGCCGAACTGGCCGCCGGATAACATCGAAGAACTGGCGAAGCGGTTTGAGGACCAGTACTGAGTTTGAATCATCAGCTGGCGGTCGGGTCCGAACGATGGGTCCGTTTCGCCGCCGGTCATGCGAGGTGAGGCCGCAGAACCTCCCCGCCAAACAACATAAGGGTTAGAATGTTATGCGACACAGGATGCTCGGGCGGCGCTTCAGCCGCGACGTGGGACATCGCCAGGCAATGTTCTCCAATATGGCAGCGGCGCTGATCAAGCACGAACAGATCGTTACGACGCTTGCCAAGGCCAAAGATTTGCGCCGCGTGATGGATAAGTACATTACGCTGGCGAAAAAGGGCGATCTGCACTCGCGCAGGATTGCAGCCTCCCGGATGCGCGATGAGGCGATGGTGAAGAAACTGTTCGATACACTGGGACCTCGCTACAAGGATCGCAATGGCGGTTACAGCCGGGTTTTGAGAGCTGGGTATCGCTATGGGGATTCCGCACCGCGGGCCGTGATCGAACTCGTTGATCGGGATGAAAGCGTCAAGGGCGTGGAGGATCGCGAACGCGCTGCTGCTGAGCGCGAAGCTGCCGATCAGGGCACCGTCGACGCCTAGCTTCAGGCGGCACGCTCGAAGGTGCCGATAGCGGAAAGACGCCAGAGAATACAGGATGTGCCAAGTTAGGAAGCGCCATGACTTTGTCATGGTGCTTTTTTTGTGTGTACTTTGGCCTATCTAATCCTTAGGCCCTGGCATCGGGGTTGCGTTTGGAATGCGAATGGTCATGACGAATACTCGATGGCGATGGTTCACTGCGGCGTTGCCGGTGATCGCACTGACTTGTTTCGCTGCGTCGACGCAAGCTCAGCGTGTCGTGCCCAAGTCTGGTCTCCAGCTGAAGCAGTCATTTGCGCCTATCGTGAAGCTGGCGCGACCGGCGGTGGTCAACGTCTATGTGAAGTCAACGCGGCGCGTCACCAATTCCCCGTTCTTCAACGATCCGTTCTTTCGCCAGTTTTTTGGTCGCGGATTCGGCCTACCCCGCAATCGAACGCAGAACTCTCTCGGCTCGGGCGTGATCGTCAACGCATCGGGTCTGGTCGTCACAAACGCCCATGTCGTCAAAAGTCATGGCCAGGCGACAATTCGCGTCGTGCTCGCGGACCGCACGGAATTCAACGCCCGCATCGTGAACCTCGATGAAAATACAGACATCGCGATCCTGCAAATCGATGACACCAGTCGTCAGTTCCCCTACCTCGACTTCGAAGATTCCGATGCACTGGAAGTTGGCGACATCGTGCTAGCGATCGGAAATCCGTTCGGCGTCGGACAGACGGTGACCAGCGGTATTGTCTCTGCGTTGGCGCGCACCGGCGTCGGCAAGTCTGATGCACAAGTGTTTATTCAGACGGATGCCGCCATCAATCCGGGCAACTCCGGGGGTGCATTGGTCGACATGAACGGTCGGCTGGTTGGCATCAACACTGCCATTTATTCCAAGAGTGGTGGATCACTGGGGATCGGCTTCGCCATCCCTTCGAACTTGGTGCGCCTCTACGTCGACAGCGCGGTAACAGGACGCAAAATCGAGCGCCCGTGGCTTGGTGGGCGACTGAGCACGGTCTCCCGCACGATCGCCGAAAGCCTCGGGCTGCGGCGGGTTGCCGGGGCGGTGGTTGCCAGCTTGCACAGTCGTGGCCCGGCGGCCAAGGCGGGCTTGAAGGTCGGCGACGTCATTGTCGCAATCGACGGACGCGAAATTGCCGACGCGCGCGCGGCGCTTTATCGCCTGACGACGCGCGGGATTGGGAATCAGGCGACATTGGATGTGATCCGGCGCGGGAAACGTGTGAAATTGAGCTTTCGATTGCAGGCCGCGCCCAAGCCGGGGCCGGGAGATATCAAGAATCTCTCTGGTGACCATCCTTTTGACGGCGCCCGTGTCGCCAATCTCGTTCCTCAGATCGTCGATCAACTTCGTCTCGATATGCAGGAAGGAGATGGCGTGGCAATATTGAGTGTCGCGCCGGGCTCGATCGCCAACAGCATCGGTTTTCGCCCTGGCGATGTCCTGGTTCAGCTAGGACAGTCAGAAATCGGCAGTATCACCGATCTCGAACAGGGTTTGCGACGACGCGTGCAATCGTGGTTCATTGCAATCC
>JBPCWB010000675.1:0-10842 GCA_051009955.1 Hyphomicrobiaceae bacterium
GTCCTCCACCTCGACCAGCGGTCCAAGTTCATGCTCCGGCGTCACGAATTCGTCAGAATCGACCTCAGAATGTGCAGTTCCGGCCTGCTCTCCGTCGACGCGGAAACTGATAAGACCCTGTTGCCACGTCATGGTCACGTCGTGCGACTGCCCATTGGCAAGGACCACCCGCGAGATTTGACGAAGACCGCCAAGCTGAAACCCATCGTCTTGCGACCACGGCTCCGCGACGGTGTCCGGCACGTGGGCGAGACGCTCGTTCTCGAGCAACGCGCGCACGCCAGCGGCAATCGCCGTCGGTGACACTTGCGACGAAACCAGCTGCGGCAAGCGCTCTGCGATCAGTCCCGTCCACAGGTCGCCGTTGACCACGTCGTCATCATTCAAGAGCGCATGCAGGAACGCCAGATTCGTTTTGACGCCCAATACGTCGATATCCTCCAGATCGAGCTGCAGCGCATCGAGCGTGGCCCCGCGATCCACATCGACCCGAATGACTTTTGCGATCATCGAGTCGTAATAGGGCGAGATGACACTACCTGGCTCGACTCCGCTTTCAACGCGCAAGCCTTCGTCATCGAGATAATCGAACTCAACGATTTTTCCGGTGGATGGGGCGAAGTCCGCAGCCGGATCCTCGGCGCACAGCCGCACCTCGATGGCATGGCCGCCAAAAGCGATGTCGTCCTGCTCCAGTGGCAAGGCTTCATCACCGGCTACAAGGAACTGCCACTCGACCAGGTCCAATCCGGTGATCGCCTCGGTGACGGGGTGCTCGACCTGCAGCCGGGTGTTCATTTCTATGAAGTACCAAGGTGCGTTCGCGCCGAGATCGCCGCCTTCGACGAGAAATTCGACGGTACCTGCCCCTTCATAGCCAACGGAGCGGGCGAGCTGCACGGCTGCCGACGTCATGTCCTGGCGCAGTTCGTCAGACATGCCCGGTGCCGGCGCCTCTTCGACGACTTTTTGATTGCGCCGCTGCAGCGTGCAGTCGCGCTCGAAGAGGTGGACGACATTGCCATGTGAATCCCCGAACACCTGAACCTCAATATGGCGGGGCCGATCGACGAATTTCTCAATCAACACCCGCGGGTCACCAAAGGCGGCGGCGGCCTCCCGTTGCGCACTCTCCAAGGCTGTCTGGAACTGGCTGGCCTCCGTCACCAGTCGCATGCCGCGGCCACCGCCTCCGGATACCGCCTTGATCATCACCGGGTAGCCAATGGCATTCGCGCGGTCCTGGAGCAAATCCGCCCCCTGGTCATCGCCTTGATAACCCGGAACGACAGGAACGCCGGCTGCGATGGCGAGTTCTTTCGCCTGGGCTTTGCCGCCCAGCGCACGCATCGCGTCTCCGGATGGTCCGATAAACACCAAGCCGGCTTCGTGGCAGGCCTCTGCGAAACTCGGATTTTCGGCTAAGAATCCATAGCCCGGATGAATGCAGTCCGCACCTGCCTCAAGGGCGGCCGCGATCACCTTGTCGATACGCAAATAGCTGTCAGCCGCCGGACCCGGCCCGATATTCACGGCATGGTCGGCCAACGTGACATGCACCGCTTGTGCGTCTGCATCGGAGTAGACGGCCACGGTCTCGATACCCATCATCTGGGCGGTGCGCATGATCCTGCAGGCGATTTCGCCTCGGTTCGCTATGAGAACTTTCTTGAGCATCATTCGTTTTCGCCTGGATCGCGCTTGGCGGCAACCTCATGCCGGGAGTGATGACCTGTCGAACCACACGACGACGACTTGGCGATCGCGGGTTCCCGCACGAGGCCATCGCTCGTCACTTGGCCTTACATGTCCCAAGATACTGCGAAACAACCGGCATCCCGAGCAAGCCAATGTGGCGCGAATGAACCGCGGGAAAGGTCCCGTCGCCGGCGGGCTCGCCGTAAATCGTCGTGATGTTCAGGAAGCCTTCCGTGATCACTTCCAGAAAGTGATTGGCACCGATCGCCCGTACGATCTTGAGCCCACCCTTGCCGTTTGGCGTCACCAGAGACGCGGCCTGCTTGGCGAGATCGATATCGCCGATTTCAAACGACAACGCCTTGGCGCGCTTAATCTGGAAGACATCGTTTTCGAAGGTGTTGACCATCCCGCTCTGGAAATCGCAGATGTAGCCATTCTTCGCGAACGCAGTCGCTGCCGACAACCAGAGTAGTGCCAGCGCAGCCGCGACATGTCCTAACTTTTTCATCATGGGAGCTCCGAAGAGTTACATCCTGAAGATACCGAATTTTGTACTCTCGATTGGTGCGTTCAAAGCGGCCGATAGCGATAGGGCAACCACCCTGCGAGTCTCTTGTGGGGTGATGATTCCGTCATCCCAAAGGCGGGCCGTCGCAAAGTACGGATGACCCTCATGTTCATATTGGGCCAGAATCGGCTCCTTGAAGGCCGCTTCTTCGTCAGCTGACCAACTGTCGCCATCCGCTTCGATGTTACTGCGTCGCACAGTTGCCAGAACACTCGCCGCCTGTTCTCCGCCCATGACCGAAATGCGGGCGTTCGGCCAGGTGAACAGGAACCGTGGACTGTAAGCCCGGCCGCACATGGCGTAGTTGCCGGCGCCGTAGCTGCCGCCGACAATCACCGTCACCTTCGGGACGTTAGCACAAGCGACGGCGGTGACCATTTTTGCTCCGTTGCGTGCAATGCCGCCTGTTTCGGCTTCGCGCCCGACCATGAAGCCCGTGATGTTCTGCAGGAACAGTAGCGGAATGCGTCGTTGGCAGGCCAGTTCAATGAAGTGTGCGGCCTTCTGCGCCGTATCGGAATACAGGATTCCGTTATTGGCGAGAATCGCAACGGGTAAGCCTTCGATGTGCGCAAAACCCGTTACTATGGTTGTTGCGTAGAGCGCCTTGAACTCGTCCAGCTCCGAGCCGTCAACGATGCGGGCAATGAGTTCGCGGCTGTCGAACTGTGTCGTCAGACTGTCCGGAACGACCCCATCAATCTCCGCGGGATCATAAGCCGGCGGACGTGGCTCGCGGACATTGACATCTGTCTTGTCGGCCGGACCCAGATGACCAACGATCGCGCGCGCAATTTCCAGTGCATGGTTATCATTCAACGCATAATGATCAGCGACGCCAGACAGTCGCGCATGGACGTCAGCGCCACCAAGATCCTCGGCACTGACTTCTTCACCCGTCGCCGCCTTGACCAGCGGTGGTCCCCCAAGAAAGATTGTGCCCTGACGTCTTACGATGATGCTTTCATCGGCCATCGCCGGTACGTAGGCGCCTCCCGCAGTGCACGAGCCCATAACCACGGCGATCTGCGGAATGCCTTCGCCTGACATCCGCGCCTGATTGTAGAAACTTCGGCCGAAGTGATCACGGTCGGGAAAGATCTCCGACTGATGCGGAAGATTGGCACCGCCGGAATCAACAAGGTAGATGCACGGCAGCCGGTTCTGAAACGCGATCTCCTGTGCCCGGATGTGCTTCTTGACGGTTTCCGGATAATACGTACCACCTTTGATGGTCGCATCATTGCAGACAATCATGCATTCGCGGCCTGCGACCCGACCAACGCCGGTCATGATGCCGGCACTGTGGATGTCACCGGAGTGCATGCCGTAGGCCGCAAGCTGGGACAGTTCGAGGAATGGCGAACCGGGATCAATCAAGCTCATAACGCGGTCGCGCGGCAGCAGCTTACCGCGCGCGACGTGGCGCTCGCGTGCGCGTTCGGAGCCACCACGGGCGGCCTCGACCCGCTTCTCATCCAAATCCTTCACCAACGCCTGCATGGCCTTGCGATTGGCCTGAAAACCGTCAGATGCTGGATTAATAGCGGTGGCAAGTTTTGCCATGTGATCTCCTGTGACCCGCGGTCACCTTAGAGAGGGAATCCACTCTCCGACAAGCCTGCGAATTGTGTCATCCTCAACACACTGTGCAATACATGGGGCTCAACCCCGGGGTGCCAGCACATCTCAGAGGCACGTGGTCAGCGATCTGCCAGTTGGTCCTCAGCCGTCGCAGACTGTCCGTAGGCCCTTTTCCTGTCGTCCTTGGCGGATTGACCGCGGTCCGCAACCGTTTCAGTCTGCTGGACCGGAGTTCTTAAGCGAGGTCAAGATATGGCGCGGCAAGTGACGACCGAATTGCTCGACGAGATTCAGGCGGGCTTCAACGAGCATGACGTTAAGGCCATTCTTTCCCACTTCACGGATGATTGCGAGTGGTACATGGCGCGCGGTCCCAATGCACCGGAAGGCCGCAAGTGCGTCGGGAAAGCAGAAATCGGCAATGTTCTCCAGACACGATATGGCGAAATCCCTGATATGCGATGGGAAGACATGCGTCATTGGATTGTCGACCAGTCTAAGGCGATCTCCGAATGGACGGTCCGCGGAACGCCGACGAACGGTGAGCCGTTCGCATATCTGGGCTGCGATCTTTGGGAGTTTCGAGACGGCTATGTCACGAAAAAGGATACCTACTGGAAGTTCGTTGGATAGACACGACGAAACCAGGGATTGGATCGTTATCCAAGGTTCCAACGTCTCCCGCTTGCTCTGACGAGACAACCGAACGGCCACGTGATGCAGAAGAAGCTACCAGGCAACCAGGCACGGGACGCAGTCGGCGTCGGCAAATTTACCCCGAAGCCGTACTCCAAGTTTCGACAGTTCCTATCGCTGCAGGATTTTGAGCGCGCGGCGAAACGGCGCCTGCCGCACATGCTCTATAGCTTCATCGCGGGCGGCGCAGAGGACGAATTCTCGCGCGCCGAAAACCGGAATGCATTTGCTGATTATGTTTTCGTGCCGCGCGTGCTGGCTGACGTCTCGGGCCGGTCGCACACGGCGACGCTCTTCGGTAAAACCTACAACGCTCCGTTTGGCATTCCCCCCATGGGTGTGACCGCGATGTTCGCCTACCGAGGTGACGTCGTTCTGGCGCGAGCGTGCGATGCGCTCGGCCTGCCATATGTTCTCAGTGCGTCATCACTAATCCCCATGGAGACGGTGAAACAGTCAGGCTCGACAGCCTGGTATCAGGCGTATATTCCCGGCGAGCCCCAGCGCATCAGCGCCCTGCTCGATCGCGTGGAGGCCGCCGGTTTTGACACCTTCGTGCTGACTGTCGATGTGCCCGTCATGGCCAACCGCGAAAACAATGAACGCAATGGTTTCTCAACGCCGTTGCGGCCAAGTCTGCCGTTGTTCTGGGACGGCCTGACTCATCCCCGATGGCTGTTTGGAACGGCGCTGAAGACAATTGTCAATCATGGGATGCCGCACTTTGAGAATACCGACGCTACACGGGGTCCACCTGTTCTATCCCGCGATCTCGCCCGCGCGATGGGCGCACGCGATCAATTGGAATGGAAGCATCTGGAGCTGATCCGGCGCCGCTGGAAGGGAAAACTGGTCGTCAAGGGGTTGCTTGCTGTGCGGGACGCAGAGATGGCGCGCGATCTGGGTGTTGACGGCGTGATCGTCTCCAACCACGGCGGACGTCAACTGGATGGCACGATCTCACCACTGCGCGTACTCGCGGAGATCGCCGATGTGGCCGGTGACATGACCGTGATGTTTGACAGCGGCATTCGGCGCGGGTCCGACGTCCTGAAGGCACTCGCACTCGGCGCATCGTTTGTTTTTGTCGGTCGTCCGTTCCTCTTCGCGGCGGCCGTCGGCGGCGAACCGGCCGTGCGCCACGCCGCTTCAATTCTCACAGCCGAGATCAACCGCAACATGGCCCTCCTCGGCATTACCAGCCTCAAAGAGTTGGGGCCTGAACACGTGCGTCGGATCAGATAACTTAGAAGCCCAAGATCAAGCCAATGGTCCAGGTCGTCGGACGATCTGATCCCGGCGCGTGTAGGATCTCGCCATGCAAACATCGTCGACAACGGTCAGTTGAGGGATCGCCTGCACACACAAGCTCGATCCGGCAATTGCACATTCGTTCATCACAATCTTGATTGAAAGATTGTGGCGTGACGTAGCGGCTACGCGATCAATGCCGTCCGGCGTACACTTGCCAGCCGCTCATCCGGTCGCGTCGGCTTGACGTCCGCGCGCCCTGTTCCGCAATCGCAAGCGCAAATGGGATCAGCCATGCCAATCGTTGACGCCCAGATCCACATCTGGGGGACTGGCCTGCCGAGCAATCCGTCACACTGGCAGGTCACGTCTTTCACTGCGGAGCAGGCGATTGCCTTGATGGACGAAGCCGGTGTCGATGCCGCCGTCATCCATCCGCCAAGTTGGGATCCAGGGTCTGCGGAGATGGCCATCGCGGCAGTCCACGATTATCCAGGTCGCTTCGCGATCATGGGCGCGATCCCGCTCGACGACCCGAATGCCCGCGCAAAAACTGCGTCGTGGCGTGATCAGCCAGGCATGCTTGGCCTCAGATACACCTTTTACAGCAATCCTGCCCGCCAGTGGCTCGAGGACGGCACCCTTGACTGGCTATGGGCGGCCGCCGAAGAGGCCAACGTTCCGATCGCCGCGCTCGCATCGGAATCGCTCGGAACGCTCGCAAAAATAGCGGAACGGCATCCAAACTTACGCCTGACGATCGACCACCTGGGCGGCAAGGGCGGTCTCACCACGCTCAAAGACGCCGCATCCATGACCCACATGCCTGAGCTCTTGGCATTGGCCCGCTATCCGAACGTTGCCGTGAAGGCGACTGGTGCGCCGGGCTATTCCAGCGAAGCCTATCCGTTCCCAAAAATGCACGCCTACCTGAAACAAATCTTCGATGCCTTCGGCCCCGATAGAATGTTCTGGGGCACGGACATTTCGAAGATGCCCTGCTCCTGGCGCCAGTGTGTGACCATGTTCACCGAAGAGCTGTCGTGGCTCAGCGAGCCGGACCGGAAGCTTGTCATGGGAGATGCCGTATGCGCGTGGTGGGGCTGGCACCGAGACAATTGAGGCCAATCGAGGCGGACGACAACACCAAATGACCGATCATATGGCAATCGAATACGACTACATCATCATAGGTGCCGGCTCCGCTGGCTGCGTTCTGGCCAATCGCCTGTCGGCAGATCCGAATACAAGGGTGTTGTTGTTGGAAGCCGGCGGTGAAGACAGAAATCCTTGGATCCACATTCCGGTCGGCTTTCAGAAGTTGCTCTCCCATCCGAAGCTGAACTGGAATTTTGAAACCGAGCCGGAAGACAACGTCAAAGGTCGGCGAATTCCGATTCCGCGCGGCAAAGTTCTCGGGGGGTCGTCGTCGATCAATGGCATGCTCTACGTGCGTGGCAATGCGATCGACTTCAATGGCTGGGCGCAGCTTGGCAACCAAGGCTGGAGCTACGATGATGTCGTTCCGTATTTTCAGCGGATCGAGTCATTTGAACGGGGCGGCGATACGGTTCGCGGCGGTTCAGGGCCACTCAATGTTGCTGATATGTACGAACGACACGAGATGGTCGATGCGTTCATACGGGCCGGCGTCGAATGCGGCCATGAAGTCAATCCCGACTATAACGGCGCAAAACAGGATGGCTTCGGTTACTACCAGATCACCCAAAAAGACGGTCGGCGCCACAGCACTGCGAAGGCGTATTTGGAACCTGTGCGTCGAAGGCCCAACCTGCACGTCGAAACAAGGGCATTAGCGCAGCGATTGATTATTGAGGGCCGGCGCACCGTCGGCGTCGTCTATGACGCGAATGGGAAGGAACGCGACGCACGGGCCGGGGCGTCGGTCCTGCTGTGTGCCGGAGCGGTCCAGTCGCCTCAGTTGCTGGAGCTGTCGGGCATCGGTGCCCCGGAGATCCTGGGTGCGCAGGGGATTACTGTTGCGCACGCGCTCGAAGGTGTCGGCGAGAACTATCGCGATCACTATGCCGCTCGCATTGCCTGGCGCGTCAAACAGCCGATCACGCTGAACGAGCAGACCCGCGGACTGTCCCTCGTCAAAGAAGCCATCAAGTACGCCTTCACGCGACGTGGCATCCTCACCTGGACAGCCGGGATTGGCCACGGCTTTGTCAAGAGCCGGCCCGAACTTGATACGCCGGACTGCCAGTTCTTCTTCGCCCATGGCAGTTTCGACGCAATGACCCGCGAGTTTCATCGTGAGCCTGGCATGACGATTGGCGTCTATCAATGTCGACCGGAGAGCCGCGGGTCGATCCACATCAAGTCGCCCGACCCCAGCGCGCCACCGGCAATCCGTCCGAACTTTCTGAGCGATCCGATTGACAGGGCCGCGCTCATCGGTGGCATGCGGGTTGCCCGCACAGTCGGCGAGGCTGAGGCGTTGGCAAAATACCGAGCCTTCGAGATGTACCCGGGCCCGGAGTGTCAAAGTGATGATGAGCTACTCGAATACGCGCGCGAGACCGGAGCGACGACCTATCATGTTTCAGGGACGTGCAAGATGGGTCCCCGACACGATCCGAGGGCCGTCGTCGACGACAGGCTTCGTGTTCATGGGCTGGACGGGTTGCGCGTGGTTGATGCTTCAGTCATGCCGACGATGCCGTCGGGCAACATCAATGCGCCGGTCATCATGGTGGCAGAAAAAGCCGCGGACATGATTTTGTCGGACACCGGATAGGCTCCGTCCGCGCAGGGTTTTCAGTTGTGAGCCGATACGGCCCGCGGTATCGGGCCAGGGAGAAATTGGATGTCGCTTGGAAGGGTGCTTGTAACAGGAGCTGGCGGCTTGCTTGGCGGTTATGTCGTGCGGGAATTGGCCGGACGAGCCGACATTGTCGGATTGGATGTCCTGCCGCCTCAGGATCACGCGCCCGTCAAGGCGTTTCATCAGGCGACCATTGAGGACTTCGACGCGGTGGAAATGGCGATCGCCGGTTGCAGTGCCGTTGTCCACGTGGCCGCCAGACCGAATATCTGGAGCGGCACCGGTCATGAGATTATTCAAACCAACGTCACCGGGACCTGGAACGTACTGCAGGCGGCAGAGAACGCCGGCGTACAGCGCGCCGTCATTACGTCGAGCGATTCCGTCGTCGGATACACCGTATTTGAAGGCGCTATGATCCCGCCTGAGTACTTACCCGTTGACAACCGCCATCCGCTGCGTCCGACCGACCCATATGCGTTGAGCAAGGTTCTCTGCGAGAAGACCGGGCGCGCCTTTCTCGACAGAGGCAAGCTTGATGTCGTCGCACTAAGGCCGGTTTATGTGCTCTATCCGGAGTTCGAGTGCGAAGTGCTCGCGCGGGCCGCTGACCCGGACGGCTACAAGGGCCCTGCGGCAGGTGGTCGCCAGCCCGCCGGCGGCGGGGTGATGTGGCACTACGTCGACCCGAGAGATCTTGCAAGGGCGTTTCGCCTCGCATTGGAGGCGGAGCGTCCCGATTTCGGGCCATATTTCATCTGCGGGCCGAATACGCTTGCCCCTGACCCGACAATTGAGCGGCTTGCCGGGCGGATGGACGGCGTCCGCATCCCCGTCAAGCAACCCGAGGTATACGAGGCAAGCCCATTCGCGCCACTCTATGATCTCGCTGCTGCGCAAAATGCCCTCGGTTTTGCAGCGGAACATGATCTGCGGCAGGTTCTCTACAAAGACACAGGCATCTAACCTTTAGATAACACCGCAACCCGATGATGCACGATCGCCTGCAAACCGTATGGGTAACGAGACAATCAACAAGGACGGCATAGCTTGATCTTCGCCCAGACCGCGATAGCATGCGGGAAATATTAGGAGACCGTCCTGGTGTCAATCTATGCGCAAGCGCCGTATTCGGTTCACGAGGACCTCGCGGCAATCCATGAAGCACAGCTCAACGATCTTGGGGGGCCGGGGACTTGGGGGACTGGTCCCCAGCGGCTCGCCGTTGCCACGGAAACGCGACGTGCAGGATTTGCGGCGGGCGTCATGGAACAACCGGACAGTGGCCAGGCTGTTGAAGCAACGCCGTTGCCGGATGGCATTCGAAAGTTCGTGAGCCAACTCGCCATATCGCCGAAGGACATTAACGAGGACTCATACAACGAAGCGCGCCGCGGCGGCCTCACTGACGAGGAGTATGTCGAAGTCGTCGGCATCGTCTCCCGAGTCGTGAACATGGACATATTCGCCCGCGGTGTCGGCGTGCCGCTGCAGCCACTTCCCAACGCCACGACCGGCGAGCCGAGCCGCGAACGTCCCGCCGCCGCGAAGATTGAACATGCCTGGATCCCCACGGTTCCAAACCCGCCCGCCGGCGGCCGGGACGCCGAGGACCTCTATCGTGGCAATCAGCTACCCTACATCATGCGCGCACTCAGCTTGGTGCCGGGAGAATTCCACCGCCACCATGAACTGGAAGAAGTCCAGTATCTGCCGTTGCACAAAGTCATGGTGCCGGACTATCAGCACCACGAGGGTCTGACGCGTGCACAAGTGGAGGTGGTTGCCGGTCGCGTATCGGCGATCAATGAGTGCTTTTTCTGAACCACCAGCCACGCCAGGTTCCTCCGTGAGAGTGGACGCGCAGCCAATCTGAACGTCAATCCCATGGCACTGGTTGATCCAACGCTTGAATGTGGCGTGCCCGGTGGGGCCGAGTTGCTGGCCTTTGCCGATGCCGTGGTCGGATCTGACCGTCAACGACTGGATCGGGTTCGTACAAACCTGGCGAGTACACTCGGGCCGGCGGCAGTCTCTGCCGCATCGGCTATTGCCGCGACGTTCTCCATGAACGATCGCATTGCCAACGCCACCGGGATTCCCGTTATCCCGATGGTCCTGAAGGCGACCAAGGACATCCGTGATCAGTTGGGGCTGAACGCATTCAGATCAGCCCAAAACACGTTCAAGCACTTTCAAGACGTGTAACAGACTCAAAGCAACACGCAGCGAAGGAGCCATCGTCCTGGAC
>JBPCWB010000676.1:0-17094 GCA_051009955.1 Hyphomicrobiaceae bacterium
ACGCAGAGGTCCGTGATTTCGCCGGTGGTGTCAGATAACAGCTCGCCGGATATCCAGGCCATGGCCTCCGACAGCATGGCCGCGTGAGCGACGGTTATGGCCGGATGAATGCAAGAAATTGCGTGCCTGAGTTGCCCAGGCGAGGGCACTGAGACACCACGGCATGTGTGATTGCGCGAAGTGAATTGCCGAACGGAATGCGGTGTGTTTCGATTGCGCCGCCAATGCCAAGAGGGACCTTTATGACAAATCGCGACGAGGCCGATCAGCGCTATCTTGCATCCGCCGAGAAGCTGGTTGCGGAACTCGCCACGCATCTGGATCTCGACATGTCGGTGCGCCTCTGGGATCAGCAACCGGTACCGCTCGGCCAGAACGTCAAAAGCGATCTGTGCATTGCGATCGACTCGCCTGGCGTGATCGCATCAATCCTGCGTCGACCGACGCTCGACCGCATCATTCGCCACTATGCCCATGGGCAAATTCGGATTGAACAAGGCTCGCTCATCGACGTTGGTCGGCAGCTTGAGAGCAACGGCAAACGCAAATCGCTCAAAGGCCTGCCCAAGCGACGTGTTGCGGGACATCTCTGGCCCTTTCTGTTCGCCCGGGCAGATCCGCCGCAACAAGCCCGGAGCTTTGCCGGGGATGCCGTTGGTGAAGCGCGGGCAACCGAGGACAATCGCGACTTTATTCAATTTCACTATGACGTCGGCAATGAATTCTATGATCTGTTTCTCGATCCGGAAATGCAATACTCCTGCGCCTATTTCACGTCGTGGGAGAATACGCTGGAGCAAGCACAGCACGACAAATTGGACATGATTTGCAGGAAGCTGCGTCTTAAACCTGGCGAGCGGTTTCTGGATATCGGCTGCGGTTGGGGTGGCCTCGTCTGCCACGCCTCGGAACACTACGGCGTAGAGGCTCATGGCATTACGCTGTCAAATGCCCAAATCGACACGGCGCGCGAGAGAATTACGCGAAGAGGTTTGAGCGATCGCGTGACGGTGGAAATCCTCGACTATGCCGACATCGATCGCCGATATGACAAGATTGCCTCCATCGGAATGTACGAACATATCGGCATCAAGAATATCGAGAGCTACTTCAAAACGGTGCGCTCCGCACTCGCACCCGATGGCCTGTTCCTAAACCACGCCATCTCGCGTCGTGCCAAACGCAAGCGCCGGGTGTTTTCCGCACGGGCTGAACAGAGGGCCTTGCAGAAATATATCTTTCCCGGTGGCGAACTCGATGACATCGGCCACACGATCGCAGCAATGGAACAGGCCGGATTTGAGGTCCACGATGTGGAAGGCTGGCGCATGCACTATGCACGGACGACCGAAATCTGGTGCGAACGTTTGATGGCCAACCAGCGCGAGGCGGTCGCCATTGTCGGCGAAGAGACATATCGCATTTGGATCGCGTATCTGGCGGGTTGTTCGCTGGCATTCGCGCGCGGCTCGGCCCGCATCTTTCAAACGCTGGTATCACACAATGCCCGCGGCGCAACGCCGTTGCCACCGTCGCGGGCCGACCTGTATCGATAGCAGTGCACCGCCGGGAGTGGCGGATTGCGACCGGACAAGCGCTCTCGCGTCAGGAGCCGATCATTCCGGCCGCGACCTCGTTCGCAGAGCACCAGGATGTGATCTCCGGCGGCACGCGATGCGTAGACGATAGCGGGACCGCACGTCTAGACTGTGCTGTCGCCCGGTCGCGGAGCGACGCCTTACATGGCCGGGCAACGGCCACCTTGGCAGGGTTCACGGTATGTCGCAGCGATTGGAACTGAAGTCCGGCCTTCTACGCCGTATTTTCAAGACCTTACTTGCCGGTCTCTGCTTGGCCAGCTGGACGTTGGTGCCGGCTGCGTGGGCCTGCCGCGAGAACGCCATTGTCGTATTCGACGCCTCTGGCTCGATGGCCCTATTCCGTGATGGACGCCCGAAGATCGTCACCGCGCACGATGCAGCCGCAAGTGTACTGCCAGACGTCACGCAACATCGTCCGACCGGCCTCATTACTTACAGCGGCGACAGAGGGCCGGCTTGCGCGGACGTGAAACTTCGTGTGCGACCCCGACTTGGAAGCAGCGGAGCAATTCTGGCAGAGCTCGCCAAAATCAAGCCGAGCGGCGCGACTCCGTTGTCCGACGCCGTGGCGATGGCTGCCGAAACGCTTCAGAGCTATGGCGAACCCGGCATCATCGTTCTCGTCACCGACGGATTGGAAAACTGTGGCGGCAACGCTTGCGCAGTCGGTTCGAAGCTTCAGGCCATGGCTGCCAATCTTCGTGTCCACGTCATCAGTTTTTATCTGCATGGTCGCGCCAAAGAGAAAATCACATGTTTGGCGGATATGACTGGTGGAACGTACGTCCACACCAGTTCGCTTGAGGCACTGCGCGCGGCATTGCGCCGTACACTTGGTTGCCCGCGCATTTCGCATACAACTGTTGATGTCTTGACTGCCGTTCGTCCGCCTCAGTCGCTGAGTTCGCCCGAGTGATTGCAAGACAATCGCGCTCGGCGATTGTCCTGACGTCGCTCTGCATCGCCTTCGGCAGCCACCGTCCGCGCCGCGATGAATGAGCGTCCTTAGTCTGCATCCGCCCAAGGATCCCAACTCAGGCGACGGCTTGGGCGGTATTGGCTGCGATATCGGCTGCGCCGTCTGCGCTCGACTCTCGGCGGCGGCGCACCTAGCGCAAACTGCTGGTACGCTGAGGTTTGCTCACTGAACCTGCGTCCATTTCTTTTCGGGCCGGCACCGGCGATAATTCGGCGGCGCGCATCATTCAGATCTTCCGATTCGCTTTTCTTGGGCGGTGGATATCTGCCCTTGAAAGCCATCTCAATGCGCTTCTCATGACCATAGAGATCTTTGAATAGCTTGATCTCGCCCGATCCGGAAATGTTGGCTGTGAAATACGTGACGTGCACCGGAATCTTCCGGTCCAATGAAACTTCGTTGTTCTCCGGGCCGCGCCTGACCAGCGAATTGATCTTTTGTCGGTTCCAGCCGCGGTCCATGTTCAGCACGACCTCGGCCAGCTTCAGGGGGTTGCGCACACGCATGCAACCATGACTGAAGGCACGCTGCCGGCGCTTGAACAGATGCTTTGTCGGCGTGTCGTGCATGTAAACCGCGTGCCGGTTCGGAAACAGGAATTTGACACGCCCGAGGGCGTTGCCGCGCCCTGGCGGCTGGTACACACGATAGTTTCGAATGTCGGCCCGCGACCAATCTACCGATCGCGGATTGATCACGCGATCGCCAAGAGCGACGCGCAGGTTCTGGCGGCGCAGCACCGATCCGCCACCCAGCAGGCTCGGCAGCAATTCTTTGATTTTGATCGAGTTCGGCAAGTTCCAGTATGGTTGGAACACGACGGTTTCCATTGCATCGGAAAACACCGGCGTCTTATTCGAACGTTTGCCGACGATCATACGTTCCTGATGGACCACCGCCCGGTCGCTGACGACCCGGACCTCGTACTCGGGTATATTGGCCCACACAAACTGGTCGCCAAGATCCCGCGGCATCCAGCGCCACATCTCGATGTTGTACAGCAGTCGCTTTGCCAGCTTCGACTGACGCTTCGAACGTTTTTTCTGCAGCCGGTTATAGACCGCCAGCAGACGTTGAAACTGCTGATGTCGCGGATGGAGGCTGCGCAGATAGTGCGCCGGATCCGCCGCCTCGACTGCGTTTTCGAGCACATCCTGACGGCGCAGTAATGGAGGCCGACGATCGATGTCGGGGGCGAACTTATCCAATTCGAGGCGCCCGCCGCGGGCATGGCGCGCATACTTCAACAGGACCAGACTGGTTTCGAGTTCGAAGTCGACGAGGTCCTTGCTGCGCAGCGGCGCCCCACGGCCCATCGTTGCAAGGCTCGGAACGTCGAAGTCGCGAAGACGCAAGCCCCATTCGTCGGCGCGAGCGATTTCCTCCAGCAGCAGCCGGGCTTGTCGCGTCGGTCGCCGATTGTTGACCCACAATAGTCGTCCGTCGCGCGAGGCATAGTACGCAGCCAGGCCATTGCGATCATCCTGTTCGCCTTGTTGCTTGGCCTGCGGCAATCGACTTATGCGCGTGCGTAGCGCAACTCTCAGTGCCTCTTCTTTTGAGATGATTGTTTGGGGCGCATCGGGCTCGACAGCCGCAGCCGGTCCGAGAACGAAAGATGTCAATAGCAAACAAGACGCAAACGTCAGCTGTACTCGCAACATTAAAGCCTATCCGTGGATCATGCCTGGGTGGTTCTGAAGATTTGCAGAGGTCGCTCTTAAGGTGGGCAGTTCAAACATTTGGCGCAACTCTCTGATGTACTGATACTTTAGCCACCTACAAATAATGTTCAACTGGCCCCCGTGATATTCTCTGATGGCCTAGTGCAAGATCGTGTGATCATGATGACCAGCCGGGCGAGTGGCCTCGAACGGGCCATCAAGCCAAGGGACGAGATTGCTTCACGACGGGCATTAGCAATCTGACGCCCCCATTCATCGGATGTTTTCTGACGGGACGTGACATCTATGGCGGCCAGATCCGGCGCCCGAGCGGGCCAGGCCGACACGTCTGGCGACCGCGCAGATCGCCTATTGCTGCCGCACGCGAAAAAGAGTTTCAACGCGTCATCGACCGGCGGAGGTATGAACGATACGGACCGGTGCAATGGAATTGGCCCAGCCGTAAGCGAACATAGTCATCAGAGCTGAGGCCGCGAAGAAGTAGGCACCAGACAGCACATTGGCCTCCGTGTATCCCGATGAGTTCATGTAGAAGATGATCAGCGCAAGCACCATCACATCCGTCATCGAATAGCGGCCCAGCCATTCCATGGTCGACACGGATTTCTCCCGGAACTCAGGTGAGATGTCGGGCGAGGTCACGAGCGTCAGCAGATAGAACAGCTTGAGAAACGGGAAGACGATGGAAAAAGTGAACAGTACGCCGCAGAGAAAGAACTCCTGGTTCTGGTAGAGAGCGTAAATTATCGTCGCGATCGAATGCTCATTTGTCCAAACGTAGATCGTCGTGAACTTGATGACGGGCAGAATGATACCCAACGCAAAGCAAACCGTGGCAACGATAATGATGAAGCTCAGGACCACGTTTCGGAAGGTGGAAATCTGGACCTCTTCGTCGGCGCCAACGCCGGGCGGGAGAGTTGGTTCCGTGCGTGTCGTCAAAGTCTGTGTCTCGACGCGCAGCCACGCATAGGCCAGGATCATCAGGACGACCGCGGCGGTAAAGAAATAGACACCGGTCAGGCTCGCGGCATCGTAAAGGCCCTGGCTCTTGATGAAAAAGATCATCAGTGCCATCACCAGCACGTCGTGCATGGACCATTTGCCGAGCCATTCCAAAGCACGCAGGCGAAAGCTCTGGCGGCGGATCTCATGTGCCGGCAGCGTCGACACCAGAACGAGGTAGAAGAGTTTCAGGACCGGTAGCACGATCGAGAAGATGAGGACGGTCAGGCCAAGAAACAGCTGATTCTCGGTTAACAGCACCGTCACCGTTGTGATCAACGAGTGCTCGGTGCTCCAGAATACCAATTTGGTCAGCTTGATGATCGGTAGTGAGACACCCAGCGCGAGACACACACAGGCCGCAATAATTGCCAGGCTCAACAGAAATCGCCTGCCACCGAGCCGCAAGTTCCGATTTGACCGTTCATCATTGGCGAGATCCATACCTAACACATAGTCTGAGACAATGGGCAGAGGTAGGGCGGCGACCAGAATTACGCCATGATTCGGCGGCTTTTCACCCGTCGCACGCCGCAGATCTCCGTTTGGGTTAATTGGTGCAAAGCAGCAGCTCGGGCGCAATAGCCTCTATCGCGCCCGCAGTACGACAATACGAGGTTCAGCTCACGCAACGGCCGTTCCGCTGACAAGCCCCTTCTCCTGCATCAATTGCTGGAACTCGCCTTGTTCGTACATTTCACGAATGATGTCGCATCCGCCGACGAATTCGCCCTTAACATAGAGCTGTGGAATCGTCGGCCAGTTCGTGAAGCTCTTGATCCCGTCGCGAATGCTCACGTCCTCGAGAACGTTGACGTCCTTGTATTCAACGCCCGTCAGCGCGAGGATTTGAGAAACTTGAGCCGAGAAACCGCATTGCGGCATCTTCGCGTTGCCCTTCATGAACAGGACGACATCGTTCGTGTTCACGGTTTGCCGGATCCAGTCATGGATGGCCTGCTGATCGCTCATGTGCGTCCGTCCTCGTCAATAGCTGCAAATTGATCTCGTCAGAAGATGTGGTCACAAATGGATTGTGTCAATCTTTCGCGGCAGTCGTCAGCGCAAGGGCATGCAGAACATCACCCATTCTCCCGCCAAGAGCCTGATAAACAAGCTGATGTTGCTGGACGCGTGTCTTGTCCTTGAAGGTACTGGATACGACATGAGCCGCATAATGATCGCCATCACCAGCGAGATCCTTGATCGTAATATCGGCATCGGGCAGCGCCTCCCTTATCAGGCGCTCGATTTCGCCGGCATCCATAGGCATGCAACACCATCCTCGCTTCGTTCAGAACCACCGATCACCGAAAAGTGGATCTGATCCGTACTGATTTAAACAACTTCGCCGAAGGCCACAACCTTCCCGGGCCAGCGACCGCCATCACGGCATCGCCATATATCGCGGCAGCCAGTCTTCGTGCGCTGACCTAATGTCGGATAACGTCACGCCGCGGCCATCTCCCAGTTTAATCTGATCACCGCCCACGCGTCCAACGATGCGCGCGTCGATGCCGCTGGCGCGCGCCATTTGAATCACTTCATCTGTGTGTTCGGCCGCCAGCGAGAGAACGTAGCGGCCCTGGTCTTCCCCGAACCAGATGGCATGCTGCGGCAGCCTACCTTCATAGTTGTAAAGTTCGACGCCGAGGTCGCCAGCCAGCGCCATTTCCGTGATCGCAACCAGAAGGCCGCCATCACTTACGTCGTGGACGGCACTGACTTTCTGATCGCGGATCAGCCGCCGAACGAGTTCACCGGCGTGCTTCTCGGCATTGAGGTCGACAGGCGGCGGCGCCCCTTCAAGCTTGCCCACGATCACCTGCTGATAAAGGGATTGGCCGAGGTGTCCTTCTTCGCACCCGACAATAACGAGAAGCTCGCTTTCGAACTTCAGCGCCAAGTCCATCACCTTGCCCAGATCCGCAACCAATCCGACTCCGCCGATCGCAGGCGTTGGAGGGATCGCAACACCGTTGGTCTCGTTGTACAGCGACACGTTGCCGGCAACGACCGGATAGTTCAGCGCCTCACAGGCGGCCGCCATACCGCGTATACTTTCGACGAACTGGCCCATGATCTCAGGGCGTTCCGGATTGCCATAGTTGAGATTGTCGGTAATGGCGAGCGGTTGAGCGCCAACGGCGGTAAGGTTTCGCCAGCTTTCGGCCACGGCCTGTTTGGTCCCCATCTCCGGGTCTGCCAGGACGTATCGCGGTGTCACATCACAGCAGGCCGCTATGCCCTTGTTACTGCCATGGACCCGCATCACTGCTGCGTCGCCGCCCGGCCGTTGGATGGTGTCGCCCATCACCATGTGGTCATACTGCTCCCAGATCCAACGCCGCGAGCAGGCCTGAGGGTGGGACAGAATGGTGGCAAGGCTGTCAAGCAGATCGCCAGTCGCCGGCACCCATTCTGCCAGTAGGCGTCGCGGTTTCGGCGACGGTGTCCAAGGACGCTCATAGAGCGGAGCAGAGTCAGCCAGCATTGCAACCGGAATATCCGCTTCGACATTGCCGCGATGATGGACGACCATCTGGCCCGTATCCGTGGTTCGGCCGACGACGGCAAAGTCCAGTCCCCACTTGTTGAAGATTGCTTCAGCCTGCGGCTCAGAGCCCGGCTTCAACACCATCAACATGCGTTCCTGGCTCTCCGACAGCATCATCTCGTAGGCTGTCATTCCGGTCTCACGCTGCGGCACGCGATCGAGATCGAGATCAATGCCGACGCCACCTTTGTCGGCCATTTCCGAAGTCGACGATGTCAACCCGGCGGCGCCCATATCCTGGATCGCAATGATCGCGTCGGTCGCCATGAGTTCGAGACAGGCTTCGATCAATAGCTTCTCGGTAAAGGGATCGCCGACCTGAACGGTGGGGCGCTTCTCGGCCGACTCATCGTCGAATTCCGCTGACGCCATTGTGGCACCGTGAATACCGTCACGCCCCGTCTTCGAGCCGACATAGACGACGGGATGCCCAACCCCCTTGGCTGCCGAGTAGAACACCTTGTCCGAGCGCGCCAAACCAACACACATCGCGTTGACGAGAATGTTGTTGTCGTAGGCGGCGTCAAAGTTTGTCTCGCCGCCGACCGTCGGCACACCGACACAGTTGCCATAGCCGCCAATGCCGGCCACGACACCCGACAACAGGTGGCGGGTCTTGGGATGCTCCGGCGCGCCGAAACGCAACGCGTTCAAGTTTGCGACGGGCCGAGCGCCCATCGTGAAGACGTCGCGCATAATGCCGCCAACGCCGGTCGCCGCGCCCTGGTAGGGCTCGATGTAGCTCGGGTGATTGTGGCTTTCCATTTTGAAGATGGCGCAATCACCATCGCCAAGATCGACAATACCGGCGTTCTCGCCGGGCCCCTGAATAACCTGTGGCCCGGTTGTCGGCAGCGTCTTCAGCCAGATGCGTGACGACTTGTAAGAGCAGTGCTCGGACCACATGACCGAGAAGATCCCCAACTCGGTCAGCGTCGGTTCGCGCCCCATGATGTCGAGCAGGCGCTGATATTCATCGGGCTTCAGCCCGTGCTCCGCAATGACTTCCGGCGTAATCGATTGGTGGGTCATGCCATCATGCTCTGCAAAATGACCAGTACACCTAGGCAGGCCTAAGCGACCAGATTGGACACGAAACTTTCGAAGATGCGACGCCCGTCAGTGCCGCCGAGCAAAGGTTCGTGCAAACGTTCGGGATGAGGCATCATTCCAAGAATGCGGCCGTCCGCGTCACAGATCCCGGCGATATTGTGCTGCGCGCCGTTCGGATTGGCCTGGGCCGTGATATCGCCAGACACATCGACATAGCGAAAGACCACCCGGCCATCGCCTTCCAGGCGATCCAGGGTAGCTTCATCTGCAAAGTAATTTCCGTCGTGGTGGGCGACGGGAACGCGAATGACCTCACCGGTGTCATACCGACTGGTGAACAGTGTGCCGGCATTCTCGACCTTGAGATGGACATCACGGCAAACGAACAACAATGAGCCATTGCGCATCAGCACGCCGGGCAGGAGGCCGGTCTCGCAGAGCATCTGGAAGCCATTGCAGATCCCGAGCACCGGGACCCCGGCACGTGCCTTGGCGAAGACATCGCGCATAATCGGCGAGTGCGCAGCCATCGCGCCGCAGCGTAAGTAATCCCCAAACGAGAATCCGCCCGGCAGAACGATCAAATCGGAGGCTGGCACTTCGCTGTCCTTGTGCCAGACCATCTTTGGCGCGTGACCTGAAATTGCGGCGAGGGCCACTTGAACGTCCCGGTCACAGTTCGAGCCTGGGAAGACGACGACGGATGCGCGCATTCAGTTCACCAGTTCGTACGAGTAGTTTTCGATGACGGTATTGGCCAACAGTTCCCGGCACATCCGCTCGACTTGCTCACGCGCTAACGATTCGTCGGTCTCGGCGAGTTCGACTTCGATGAATTTGCCCTGCCGAACCTCATCGACACCCGCAAAGCCGAGTCCGCTCAATGCGCTCTCGATCGCCTTGCCTTGGGGATCAAGGACGCCTTGCTTCAGCGTTACCGTGATGTGGACCTTCATAGCGCGTCTCCGCCGTTGCACCAGCCCATAAAACCCGAGTCGGCTGCTCAACAAAAGCAATGCCCGGCCAATGGGCCGGGCACAAGCGTGTCTCGCCGTCGCGCCAGAAACAATGCCGGTCAGCTAAGCTGCATCACTTGCCGCTGCCGCCCGGGTTTGACGCGACCAGAACGGGGACTGTTCCTTGCGGCGGCCGGCTCTCGTTCAGGACACCCAGTCGACGCGCAACCTCCTGATAAGCTTCGAGAACATCGCCCATATCGCGGCGGAACCGGTCCTTGTCGAGTTTGTTGTCCGTCTCGATATCCCAGAGCCGGCAGCTATCCGGACTGATCTCGTCGGCGAGGATGATACGCAGGTGCTCGTTGTCCCACAGCCTGCCAAATTCGATCTTGAAATCCACAAGACGGATACCGACGCCGAGGAATAGCCCGACCAGGAAATCATTGACCCGCAGTGCCAGCTGCATGATTTCGTCAAGTTCCGCCGGGTTTGACCAACCGAACGCCGTAATGTGCTCCTCGGACACCAATGGATCATTGAGCTCATCGTTCTTGTAGTAGAATTCGATGATCGAACGCGGCAGGTGCATGCCTTCGTCAAGGCCGAGTCGGCTTGAGATCGATCCAGCTGCGACATTGCGCACCACGACCTCAAGCGGAATGATCTCGACTTCGCGGATCAGTTGCTCGCGCATATTCAGGCGCCGAATGAAGTGGGTCGGCACGCCAATATCGCCGAGCCGCTCAAAAATGAACTCGGAGATGCGATTGTTGATCACGCCTTTGCCGTCGATTTGGGCATGCTTCTTGTTGTTGAAGGCGGTTGCGTCATCTTTGAAGTGCTGAATGAGGGTGCCCGGCTCCGGCCCCTCATAGAGCACTTTAGCCTTGCCTTCGTAAATTCGGCGACGCCTGTTCATTATGCCAGTCCTTTTGACCAGTCTCATTCACGATTCGGTTGTCGTGGGGATACACGTGATCCCCGCATAACCAGCGGTGGGGTTGTGGCGAAGCGGCGGAAAGTGAGTGCGGCGTGCCGACCCTCGGCACGGCGGGGCAAGACCGTGATTCACCCTTGATTTCGATCCATAGACTAGCGGAACCCTGCTGGCGAGACAATCTTAGGAGTGCGTCTCCGCTCCGCGAGGTAAAGAGGCACGGTAAAGGCCGAGCGCGGGCGTTGATTTGTCGGCCTGTCCGCGTTATGGCTCGAATGGCAACTAATCTATTGGCGATATACTTCGATCTAACTAAGTATTCGCCCAACTGACCAAATAACAATGGAGAATGCAATGTCGACCTTTGATGATCGCGAAAAAGGCTTTGAGAAAAAGTTCGCTCATGATGAAGAATTGAGGTTCAAAGCCGAAGCAAGACGCAATAAAATGATCGGAGAATGGGCAGCGGAAAGACTTGGAATGACTGGTTCTGACGTTGAAGACTATGTCAAAGCTGTACGTCGCGCCGATTTTGAGGAAGCTGGGGATGATGACGTCGTCCGCAAGATCAGCAAGGATTTCGCCGAAAAATCACTAGCGATCAGCGATGACGAGATCCGTGCTCAGCTGTCTGAGTTTCTTGCCCAGGCGGTTTCGGATATTGAGGCAGGCTAGGTTGATTGCGCTCTCTCGGAGCCCAGTTCCAATTGCGATTGTTGCAGTGCAGCAATCCAGCTTGTAAGCCGCGTCACCGTCTACCACGCGGCAGCATCGGGGTTTCGTTCGCGTCGGCCGCGCCCCTGCCAAACTGCGCGCTGGTCTCAGTCGTCTTTGACTGCATTGGGCTTAAGGTCGATCTGGTAGGTCGCGGAGCCCGAAACCCTGATCCCCTTTTGTGAACTGCGTCCAGTGTTGCGCAGCTGCGTATTCACGTTGGCACGTTTCATGGCGCAGCCTGTCGCAATGGTTTCCAGTAGAACTTCGCATTCCTTGGCAAGCAACTTGTAGAGGTGACGCCGCCCCTGGTCGGCGAGTTCGGCCTGATCGCCCATGGAGCGGGTCTCACCCTCAATGAAAAACTGATAGCTGACGGAAATCGCAACATTCTTCTTGTTCTTGCCCGTGATGGGAAATGGCTTGATCTGGGATGATTGCGCCGCAGCTGAAAGCGATATCGCCAGGGCAATCAGGATTACACCGGCGCCGGTCAAAAATGTCTTTACCATAGTCCACAATCCAATTCCTGCTCGATGGCCAACGAACGAGCATCGTGTCCGCCCATTGCCAAGTCACATTGCGGAAGACGCACGTCGAAAATAGGAAGATCGAGCAAATCAGCGAAAAAAACGTCAATCTTTATGCTTAACAGGTGCCGGGCTAATGCTTCGCCTGCGATTGCCCAATCGGAAAAAAGAACTTGGCTCTTGCGATCGCGTGGGCAACTCTGGCCGCCCCTTCCACCTGATGCTGCACAGCAGGAGACGATGCCATGCCGGCGCAACCGGAACTTCAGACCCAGATCCTGAATTGGTTGGCCGACGCGCACGCCAGAATGCTCGAACTGCTCGAAATCCTCGTAAATACCGATAGTGGCTCCTACAACAAGGCTGGTGTTGACGAGGTTGGCGATAAGGTTATCGCCTTTTTGTCCGAGGCTGGCGTCGCAACCAGCAAGATCCCGGTTGAGCAGCACGGTGACGCCATCCGAGCGACGGTACCGGCGAGCGGCAGCAATCGTCCAATCATGCTGCTTGGTCATCGCGATACGGTCTTCCCCGACGGCGAAGTGAGCCGTCGGCCCTTTGCAATCGACGGCGATCGCGCTTATGGCCCTGGCGTTGCAGACATGAAAGCGGGCGTCGTGATGAATGCCTTCGTGTTGGCGGCCTTCCAGAAATTCGGCGGCGCTCCCGGACCGCTGCTAGGTTTGTTCACCGGTGACGAAGAAATCGGTTCGCCCACATCGCAGCCGATCATCGAGAACGAGGCGCGTGGTGCCCGTATCGTTTTCAACTCCGAGCCAGGGCGACCAACGGGCAATGTCGTCACCGAACGCAAGGGCGGCGTATTTCTCGAAGCCGAAGTGCACGGCGTCGCAGCCCACTCCGGTGGTGCCTATGACAAGGGTCGCAGTGCAATTTTGGAGATTGCCCACAAAGTTCAGGCCTGGCACGACCTCACGGAATTCGATAGCGGGATCACGGTCAATGTCGGATTGATATCCGGCGGTCAGTCAGTCAATACGGTGGCGCCGCATGCCACCTGCCGCATCGATGTCCGCTACCGCCTGCCGGAGCAACGCGACGCGATCCTGGCCAAGATCCAGCAGATTGCATCTGGCAGAACCGTTCCTGACACGTCCGCGATGGTTCGCATTCTCGGTGAGTTCGCGCCGTTGACGCCGAGCGAAGCCTCGGAGGTGCTTTTCAAGCATTACGTCACCAACGCTGCGACGGTCGGCTTAGGCGTCGACGCCGAGTCGTCGGGTGGCTGCGCCGACAGCGGCTTTACCGCAGGCGTCGGCGCTCCGACAATTTGCGCCACGGGCCCGGTTGGCGGCAATGCCCACAGCCCCGAAGAGTATCTCGAAATCAACAGCCTCGTGCCGCGCGCCCAGGCCCTGGCTCTGGCAATCATGAACGCTGACGAACTTGCCTTGCCTGGTTAGAACCAGTCCGCGTTAGCCGGAGCCGCCTCAGCGGTACGCTCGCCGCAACAGCGCTGCGCAAACAAAAGCAAGCACCCCTCCAACGGCGAGCGTTGAAAACCCGTAGCCCCAGGTCGCACCGACAGGCGCAGCATCAAAAGCAATACCGAAGACAGCGGGTGATACCGCGCCAGCGCCAATACCCAAGACAGAACGCAATCCCAGCACCCGGCCGAGATATTGGGCCGGAACGGCATCGGTCATCGCTGACGACAGGACCGACGAGTCGCCAATGATGACGAAGCCGTAGACTGCGGCAACGAGCAGTAGCAATGGCGCACTGACGTCACCCATCCAGCCAATTGCTGCAGAGCAAAGGGCACCAACCATGGCAAACGCGACAAGCACATTCGGTGCGCCGAAACGATCTGCTGCATACCCCGACAAAACTGAAGCAAAGAATCCTGACAGATGTAGAGCGAGGGCGGTCCACAGGCCGAGTTCGATTGGTGACATTGCACCGCTGGACAAGAGCGCAGCAGCAAGAAACGCCGGCACCCAGGCCCATGCACCTAACAGCTCCCAACTGTGCCCAATGTATCCGAGCAGGAGCAGCCGCGAACGGTGCTTCATGGTCCCGCCGAAATGCTCGGGATTGCCTGTCACCGTCGGCAGGCTGTCTTCGGCGTTGCTGACAGCAAGATAGCCGAAGACCCAACCCAACACAGTGATCGAGGCCGTCAACCAAAATGCGGCCTGATAGCCGGCCAATGCGATCATCGTTTGAGACAGGAAGATTGAGATAACGTAGCCGGCCGACATTCCGGCCAGCACCCAACCAACAGCAGCCGCTTTTCGTGCCTGCACTGTGTTGGCGGAGACCAGCATGATGGCGGGTGTGTAGGTCCCGCCTTGAGTGAGACCTACCAGTGCGACGAAGACGAGCGCCGATTCGTAAGACCGCGCGAACGCGGCAAACAGAAGTGCCGTCACTGCTGATAAAAACGTCGATGCATTGAAGACGCGCTTCGCGCCTACGCGATCACACAGAAACGACGCGACAAGGAGCGAAATCGCGAACCCCGCCGTGAACGCACTCTGGACAATGCCGGCCTGCGTGGCGCTCATCTCCCAGGCCAACAGGAGGACGCTCAAACAGGCGGGATAAGTCATGAAGATGGCGCTCGTGCAAAGGCGAGCCAGGACGAGGAACGGCAAGCTGACCACGCCAGATCGTGGTAGGCTGTTGGCTCCGGCCGTCATTCTAGTTTCCATAAGCGGACCAACGCTCGGCCGCCGATCGACCGGGTCGCCCGTTTCTGTGCCAGAAACGACGGTGGATGACGAGTCCGACGATGACCAGTTCGCGTACCATGCCGCATATCCGCTGTGATTTGAGTCCTAACTTCTGACTTTTGATCTAGGCAGGCGACCGATGGCAAACGAACGAGTCGAGATTCGGCCTTTCCGGACAGACGATCTGGGCGCGTTGCAACACATTCGCGAAATGGCTTTTCAGCCGATTTTTCAATCCTTTCGAGACACCGTTGGCCCAACGATCGCTCGGATTGCGTTTGCCCAGGCGGAAAAGGAGCAAGCACAGCTTCTGGATGAAATCTGTCAACCGGATTCACCGCAGCAGGTGTTCGTGGCGCTACAGGCAAGCCGGATCATCGGCTTCGTCTCGCTCTCCCTGGACCACGACCAGAAGATCGGAGAGATCGGCCTCAACGCCGTGCATCCGGAGTTTGCGGGACAGGGTGTTGGAACGCAGCTGTACGATTTTGCGCTTTGCCGGATGAAGTCTGCGGATATGAAAGTGGCGGCGGTCGGTACAGGAGGCGACCCTGGCCATGCAGCTGCGCGGCGGGCCTATGCCAAGGCAGGCTTCGGGCCGGCCATTCCCAGCTTGTGGTTGTACAGGTCGCTATGACCCGGCAATTCGGCGGGGCGTGAGCTCGAGGCCCCCCAAGACGTCACAGTGGCATCCGAGGTTGGGGCTAGTTGGTGTAGGAGACCTCGCGCAGCAACTTGCGTAGGATGGCTTCCGGATATGCGCGATGTTCATTGGCGATCTCGACAAAATGACCAGGCCCACCGATGACGCGCCTGCGGAAGTACTCGTCCAGAACTGCATGTTCTTTTGAAAGAATGGTCAGCCCGTTGATGGTCAAGCCCAGTCGGACGGCCAGATCTCGGCTATGCTCTGGCGGCCCACCACTATTATTTCGGCCGTCGCCGGAGACGTCGATGACTTGTCGAAGAGCTGAAAACGGGCTCTTCAAGATATGGGCGGTGGCAAACTGGAGAACGGCTGAGATCGACGTTGCGCCGCCATGCACCTGCCTTGGGATCGTTGCAATCCGATTGGCGGCGGCATGGGCACTCGCAACGTCCTCGATGACGAGCCACGGCAGGGACAACGTCTGCTGTTGCGGGTCAGACCACTGCAGGACAGTGACGGCGATCCGGCCATGGGTGCCACCGGTGATCGCGCGAATAACGGCAGGGTGGCGGAACGCTGCTGCCGTTGCCTGCATCTGTAAATCAAACTCATCGTTGGTGATGCTCCAAGAGCAGTCAATGGCCAGGACGAGCGTCAGATCCACGGCGGTTGGTTGCTGTGCACAGGCCTGCCGCGTGGCCAGCAGTGCGATGATGAATAACAGCAATCGCAACAAGGTTGGCTTTGCCCTGCCCCTCCGAATTCGGCGACGCCCGTTTTTCGAGACTTCTGTCATCCTTGGTTCGCCTGTCCTGTACCTCTGATATCGGTCAGCGTTCCACAGTCTGCGCACCACGTGACCGTAAGGCCAATCTATTTTTGCTGGTCGCGCGAGCAAGCTCTGACTAGTCTTGCACAAATGCGAACGGGCTTGGTCATGGCTTTGTTGGTTCAGGTGGTTGCAGTTGCTGCAGTTGCGGCCGCGACAGCGGCCGATTCACCGCGGCCCGTTTCCAAATACAAGTTGGCAGGGATTGCCGGTGCGCAGTTCCATGCGGCCCCGCGTTTCAACGCTACCGAATCCTCAGTGCTGCATGTGGCGGAGCGGCCAAGTCTTGGTCGAACCGACCAAGTGTTTGACATCTCCACGCAGTCGACCGCGCGGGCAATTCAGATCTGGTCCGGCATTTCAAGAACGCGCGATATCCAGCTGCTGCAAGCTTTCCACAAGGCGTTCAGCCGAACCAGTCCCCTTCTCGCCCGTCTTGCGATGGAACGCATCGCGGATCTCAAGTCTGACAGGGTGGCACTTTCGGCCAGCGTGCTGCCGCGGGCGGCTGCAAGACAGCGTCAGCCGGCGGTGGGCTGCCGCGAGACCCAGGTCGAACTGGCAACAGGTGTCACGACGTGTCTGACGCCGGGCAATGGTCAAAGCTTCCGTGACTGTTCCTTCTGCCCGGATCTTGTGGTGGTTCCGTCTGGCCGTTTCCGCTTGCGACTGCCGCGCATTCGCTCGGACGATGGTCAGCACGACACCGATGTGCGGGTAATGATCGGCTCTGCTCTCGCCGTTGGACGATTTCCGGTCACGCGCCGGGAATTTGCCATATTTGTGAAAGCAACGGGGCACAGTTCCGCATATGACGGTTGCCGCATCTGGTCACGCGACGGGACCCGCGTTCGTGTCGGAGGCAGTTGGCGATCGCCAGGGTTCGATCAATCTGAC
>JBPCWB010000677.1:0-2988 GCA_051009955.1 Hyphomicrobiaceae bacterium
GGCGAAGACCTCATCGACACCTATGAGAAATCCCGCGCTGCTGGGTTCGGAGCGGAGGTCAAGCGCCGCGTGCTCATCGGCACCTACGTGCTGTCGGCGGGTTACTACGATGCCTACTATCTCAAGGCTCAGAAAGTCCGCTCGTTGATCAAACGCGATTTCGACGAGGCGTGGGCAGATGTCGACGTCATTCTGACGCCAACCACACCCAATCCAGCCTTTGCGCAGGGCGAGAAGTCTGGCGATCCGATTGCCATGTATCTGGAGGATATTCTGACCGTAACGGTCAACATGGCGGGCCTGCCTGGCATTTCGATTCCCGCAGGCATGTCCGGGCAGGGTACACCACCCGGGCTGCAGCTGATTGGCAAGCCGTTCGACGAAACAACGCTATTTCGCGCCGGCAAGGTGATTGAGGATATCGCAGGGCGCTTTGTGGTGGAGAAGCGCTGGTGGCGTTAGGCCGGCGACAATCGATGGGAGACAGAGATGAGTGGTAAGCAGCCGGCAGAGTGCCGCGACATGGGCGACGTACGAGCCGAAATCGACCGACTGGATACCGCACTCGTTGAACTCATTGGTGAGCGGTTTGGCTATGTGGAGCGCGCCTGGCAAATCAAGATGCAGGAGAACGGCACCGCGAATGTTCCCTGGCGCAATCAGCAGGTTGTTGACCGCGTACGTGCCAAGGCGGAGGCCGTCGGCGTGCCGCCGGATCTTTGCGAAGCGCTTTGGCGACAGATGATCGGTTGGTTCATCCAGTACGAAGAAGAGAAGTTGAAAAAGGAACTTGGCGACGGGAATGCTTAGGGAGCAGCACCGGCATGCCGGAATTCGATCCGAACTTTGATCCGTTGAGTCTCGTTCTGCTGGCGTTGTTGAACCCTGTCGTGGTTGTTGCAGCGCTCTATCTGGGCACGAAAGCGGACCAGTGGCAGAAATTGATTGTCGTGGGTTTCGCTTCGGCGCTGGCGGGAGCAGTCGCTATTTGGATTGTAACGTTTCTCGGTCTTCTACCGCCGCGGCCCTACGGCAGCGACGCGGGGCTCTTCGGCTTCAGCTGCATCTATGGTGCCGCCATCGGCTGGCTTGGCTATCTGTTTCGCAAAAAAGTGACTTGAGGCGGCGGCCATCTACGGGTGTTCCGTGATACGCTCCGACGATGACAAAGCTGGCTGAGACAGTTGCGATTGCGCTTGGCGTTGCGCTACTGGCGACGGAACCGGTCCAATCCAATGAAATCGTTCCGCGACCGCCGGCAGACAGCGCCTGCTCTATGAGCCTGGATGCTGTCATGCGTACATGCCGGAGAGAGCGCTCAACGAGCTTGGCGGCACAGCAGGCGTGCATCGACGCAATCATGTTTGCAATTGGCTACCGCAACGGGATCCACTATGTGCGCCAGGACGGGCTGAACTTCAGATGCAGCAGCGGGCGTTGTCCACAATTGGCCCGCGCCATTTCAAATACGGACGTTTGCGGCCGACCGACTAAACGCCGGCTCTGCGTCATCCAGTTCATGTCCAGAGGGGAGATGGCCCTCGGTGAGGCCTACGAACTCGACGCGGCAAACCGACCAGTCTGTGCGCAGTAGATCCTGACCAATCGATATAGGCTAGGTGATGTCACAGCGGGATGACGAGCAGGATATCGATGCGGCGCGACTCCAACACGACAAGCCTGGACTTGAGGCGCACCGATCCGTCGAGGACGACGAATTCATCCAGATATCTGCCCGTTGCAAATGAGCTGTCGTCGCCATTCTGCATTGTTCGCACGACTGTGAAGTTTGTCCGTGCCCGATACTGATCACCATCAGGGGTGACGCGTGTGCGCCCGACAATGTGGCAGTAGGTGTGCGGTTCGTAGACGTTGGCTGTGCGCAGCGCCAATATGCGATCGCGCATCATGCCCTGGCTGTCACAATACAAAATGCCGAGGGGGCGACCGGCCTCATGGTTTTCGCGCGAAATGATCTTGTAGCTGCCGTCTTCGGTGAAAAAGTCGGGCCATCGCTCCAGCTCATCATCATCGACGGCGTGCACGTAGTCGGTGATGTGGTTATCAATCATGGTCAGAACAGCGGGATCAACCGGCTGCTCGCCCGTGTGTTGCTTGGTCACTGCTCGCACCTTACGTCAGATCCATAATCCGTCGGTAGCCGTCCCAGAAGCCTCGAATGGAGACCTCCGTTGCGCGGGAGTTCTCGCTGGATTCGACATCGCGGCCGCCCATCTCGATGAATGAGCGTGCTTCCGACGAACCCTTGATGCCGCGTTGGACGAACTCGTTGATGCAGCCATCTTCCAGTGACACCAGTCCGGCGGATCCAGTCAGGTTCGCCTGGCGCAGACGCATATCCGTTTGTTCGTCCGTGTCGCGCTCGTAGCCGAGGTAGAACCAGAACAGCTCGGTCTTGTCGACGCCGCGCGGTACGAAGAAGCGGACGGCCAGGGAGTTCAGTGTGAATTGAATGCCGAGGGTGGGAAAGATGGTTTGGATGGAGTGAGTGATGCCGTCGTCGAATTCATCCCATGCCTCCAAAAGCTGCGGTCCTGCAAGCTTCGAGTCGTATTGGGCGGCATGCACGCCCGCCTGCTTGTATTCGCTCGCTTCTTCGAGCGTTGCGCGTTTGGCGTAGCTGATATGGTGCCACTTGTCCGGCGCCAGGATGATGCCGCCGTCCATATCCAGCCGATTGACCTTGAACGTGGTATAGAAGGTATGCAGCAGTGTCGCGTGATATGAATCGCGAATGTTCTCGGCGTAGAGTTTCCAGTTGTTATGAATGACTTGTGATTGCACGCCGAGCAATTTCAGCGGTCGGCCGAGATTGCGCTTGACGAATTTCGCCATGTCCTCACCGAGATAGGTCTCGACCGGTGGAGTTGCTTCAGAGAACGTTGCAAAGACCAGGCCGCAAAACGTTTCGACCCTTAGCGGCTGCAAGCGATGCTTGAGTGGGTCGAAATCATCCGGCATGCCGCC
>JBPCWB010000678.1:0-3663 GCA_051009955.1 Hyphomicrobiaceae bacterium
CGCACGAGCACGGCCACGGCGCATTCAATGTCGCGATCGACGGGCGTCGCGTCAGCATGGAACTTGAGGCCCCGGGCGCCGATATCGTTGCATTCGAGCACAAGCCGACGACGAAGCGGCAGGAGACAGCCGTCGCTTCTGCCAAATCAACCCTTTCAGATCTGGCAAAGGTCATCAAGCTGCCGGAGGCCGCCGGTTGCGTGCTGCAGAACGCGACCGTAGAGCTCCATGTTGCGGACCGTCGCGACGGTGATCAGAAGCCCGAGGCCAGCACGGGTACCGACACAACCCACACCGAGTTTTTTGCCGCTTACGACGTTGTCTGCACGTCGCCGACGAAGATCACGTGGCTTGCCTTTCCTTACTTTGATACGTTCCCGCGCGCGCAGGAGCTTGATGTCTCCATCGTCGGTCCCAAGTCGCAAAAGAAGTTTGATGTTGGTCGCGATAATGCAAGAATCGAATTGAGTGGCATTAATTAGGGTTGAGAGCGGCGTCATTGACCGAAACGGCACGGAAAGAGACACATGATATTGCGCCTGACATTGTCGTGTTGTCGGGCGTTTCCTTTGCCTGGCCGGGGCCGCAAAAGTTCAGCATCTCGATAGACGCATTCTCACTTTCTGCCGGGTCACGTACGCTTCTGATCGGACCGTCGGGCAGCGGCAAGTCAACGTTGCTCAGCCTGTTGTCTGGCATTCTCATACCTGATCGGGGTCGGATCGTCATTCTCGGAACCGATATGACAAAACTCTCGAATGCGGCTCGGGACCGGTTTCGTGCCGAGCACATCGGCGTGATATTTCAGATGTTCAATCTTCTGCCCTACGGTTCCGCGGTTGATAACGTCGTGTTACCGCTGAGTTTCGCGACGGAGCGTCGCCGCCGAGCAGCCTTGGAGGGCGATCTCGCCGCGGCCGCCAAACGCGTTCTTGGCGATCTCGGAATAGACGGCGCCCTGCTCAACGGATCGGCGGCAGCGCTCAGTGTCGGACAACAGCAACGCGTGGCAACGGCGCGGGCCCTGATCGGAGCGCCGGAACTGATCATCGCCGACGAGCCAACATCAGCGCTCGACAAGTATCACCAGGAACGCTTTCTCGACCTCCTATTCAGGCAGGTCGACGACGCCGGCGCGACATTGCTCATGGTCAGCCACGATGAATCGCTCGGAAGCCGTTTTGACAAGGTGGTCGAACTCGGCCACGTCGTCACGTTCGGAGACCGGCGATGACGGTCCTACGCCTTGCCGCACAGTCATTGCGCAATCGCTGGTTGACCGCACTCCTGACCGTGCTCGCCATTGCCGTCAGCGTCATTCTGCTGCTCGGCGTCGAGAAAGTTCGTAATGGCGCAAAGGCCAGCTTCGCCAATACGATCTCCGGCACAGACTTGATCGTCGGCGCGCGCAGCGGCGGCATTCAACTCCTGCTATACTCCGTGTTCAGGATCGGCAATGCCACAAATAGCATGACGTGGCGCAGCTACGAGGACATTCGCCAACGCCCGGAAGTCGCCTGGATGATCCCACTCTCGCTGGGCGACAACCACCGAGGCTTTCGCGTACTTGGCACAACGCAGGATTACTTTGACCGCTACAAATACCGGCGTGGAAACGGGCTGGCGTTTGCTGCTGGAGCGCGCTTCGATGATCTGTTCGATGCGGTCGTCGGCGCGGATGTTGCACAAGCGCTGGGCTATACGGTTGGCTCCCCCGTTGTTATTGCACATGGCCTTGGTCAAATCGGTCTGAACAAACACGATGACAAGCCATTTCGGGTATCCGGTATCCTTGCCAAGACAGGAACACCGGTAGATCGCACCGTGCATGTCAGCCTCGAGGCCATTGAAGCGATCCACGTTGATTGGCAGCGAGGGACCCGACGGCCTGGTGCAGCGATCGCTGCCAACCAAGTCCGACAGATGACCTTGAGGCCGAGAGCTGTCACGGCAGCCATGGTCGGGCTCAAGTCAAAGCTCGCCATTTTCAAACTGCAGCGCTACGTCAACACCTATCGGTCGGAACCGCTGTCCGCGATCTTGCCTGGAGCGACACTCTATGAGCTTTGGGCTCTGGTGAGTACGGCTGAGACGGCACTCCTGGTCGTGTCGGTTATGGTTGTAGTGACCGCAATCCTCGGCATGATCACGATGATCCTTGCAACGTTGAACGAGCGGCGTCGCGAGATAGCCATTCTGAGGTCAGTCGGCGCGGGGCCGCGCACGGTTATCGGGCTTCTCGTTTCGGAAGCCGGCATACTCACGCTCACCGGCGTCGCTGTCGGGGTCATTGCAACCTATGTGTTGCTTTTCGCTCTACGCCCGGCAATCGATGCTGCTTACGGTCTCTATCTCGATATTGCACCGCCCACTGCAATCGAGTTGACCGCGTTATCGACGATTGTGTTGGGAGGTATTGTGGCCGGGCTTGTGCCAGCCTTGCGCGCCTACCGACAATCGCTTGCGGATGGCATGATTGTGCGGAGCTGAGAATTTCCCTGCGCAGATGCACGGGGAGCCGTCGAATGCTGGTGCCTTCGAGGAGTGACTCTGTTTGGGGCTGCGTGCTTTTCCTTCATCGACGCAGTCGTACCTCGGACGTTTGAATTTTTTCATCATGCGTTTGAATAGGCACTCTTGAAATCCCGTCCGTCGATCCCCACTTCATTAAGTAAGGTTCGGCGCCAATGCGCATCGCTTATTGATGACGCAATCGGCGCCAAGCCATTTAGGAGCCGCTGCCGGCGTAAGCCGGGAGCGGCTCGTTGGTTTCTAACGGCACGCACTGTCCTGCCGGTTGCCCATCAGATCCTATCAAGTGCGCCGGATGCCTGGTTCGAAGTGGACCGCACGGACCACGCGCTCGTCGCACCTGACAACACGCTAGAGTCGCGAGACAATGTCATCGGCCAGCGATTTCGCTAAAGGCAGCACAATAGTCTTATCCTTGCTCTCGAGGGCATCCCGCAGGATCTGTGCTTTTTGCCGGATCTCTTCGCGGCTCGTCGCCTCAACACCGACGGATAAGTTTCGCAATCGATCCAGTTCGCTGTCGATGGGGTCAAGCATTGCCTTGTAGACCGACACATTGTTCTTGGAGCCGTCCCGCTGGAGATCATCGGGCAACAGCGCGGCAATGATTTCGCCGCGGAGCGTCCGCAAAACGTCATACTTGGACCAGATCCCGGACAGGGAAATCCGCGTCGCTGATTTGTCAGAGCGCCGATGTCTTCGCTTAGGCATGACCGTCGCATCCAAGGTTGAATGGGCAGTCCCGACACTACTAAACCAATCCGACCAGCTTTACTTTAAATTTGATAAAAGGACCTCAATGGTTTGTTGATGTGATATTTAAAGTTTTGCATTTATTGCATGGATATTCTCATTCGATTGTCTAATTAACGGCGCGGCTTTCTGTTTCGAATACACTTAAGCCGTCTCAATCGATAGCTGTTAGAGGAGAAACGGTGACCGTTAATCGACACATCGGTGCGCAATTACGCGCGCTTCGCCAGGACAGAGGCGTCGCGCCCGAGAAGCTCGCCAATATCTTGAGCATCTCCCTGGAACGATACGCAGCCTTTGAACTTGGTCGTGAAGTCATCTCAGCCCGTCATCTCTATGATCTGAGTGTTTTTTTTAATGTGCCGGTGACCGACTTCT
>JBPCWB010000679.1:0-5290 GCA_051009955.1 Hyphomicrobiaceae bacterium
GGCCACGGCGACGTTCGGATTATCGGCCGGAACGTCAGCCCGCCAGATCTTGAAACCAAGTCTTTCCGCGATTCTCGCGGCTGAAGCCGATCAGCGACATATATGCATCGTTGAGACCACAACGGTCCGGTTCACAACAAGCGCTGCAGCCGTTCTCTGCTCACCTACGCGCATCGACAAACGACGATCGCCGATCGATGCGGCATCGGCGGATGCCCGGTACGCGTGCTGCCCGTTCGCGTGTTTCCAGTTCGCGGGCGCTGCCGACCAGACTTTGCCGACGAGGCCTCCTTGATCGTCGCGCGCTCGAACAGCGGAGGCCGGAGGCGACCCTCAACAGCCGCGCAAGATGCCTCATGCTCTCACATAAACTATTGTTATACGATTGAGTGAGGCTCGGGCCGCAATCTCGATGTCCGATCCGGCAATGAAACACGCCCAGATTTCCGAGTTGGATTTTAAAATCGGCATCGGATGCAGCCAAGAGCACACGGCAGAAGGGGGGAGCATGTCCGATTTTGACCGCATCATCGCGCGCAAGGATACGCATTCGTCGAAGTGGGACAACATGGCCCGGTATTCCGGGTTGGACGCAGAAGACGCGATCCCAATGTGGGTCGCGGACATGGATTTCGCTGCCCCACAAGGCGTGACAGAAGCGCTCCTGGCTGAAGTCAACCGCGGCGTCCATGGATACTATGCTGATACCGGCAGCTGGGCGCGCGCATTGTCCGACTGGATGGCAAGGCGGCATAACTTCGAGATTGATCCGTCGTGGGTCAGCCCAACACCTGGGGTTGTGTCCGCAATGGGACTTATCCTTCAAGCAACAACATCGCCCGGGGACGAGGTCGTTGTATTCCCGCCGGCTTACCACGCCTTCCGTCGAATTATTCTTGCGAATGACCGGCGCATTCTTGACGTCGGTCTCGTTGAGACGGAAGGGCGCTATGCCATGGATTTCAACGAACTCCGCCAACGTGTGACGCCGCGCACGAAGATCGTGTTCTTCTGCAGCCCGCACAACCCCGGAGGAACGGTCTGGACCGCTGATGAAATCCGTGAGCTCGCGAATTTCTGCGAAGAGAAAGATCTAATTCTCGTATCGGATGAGATCCACTGCGACCTGGTGTTCGCCGGCACAACGCATAGACCTACGCTCTCCTGTGCCCCGGACATCGCTGATCGATTGATAACCTGTGTTGCCGCGACGAAGACGTTCAATCTCGCCGGAGCACATGTTGGCGCGTGCATCACGTCAAATAGCGAACTCAAGCAGCGCCTCGATCGACGCATTGCCGCAAGCGGTCTGACATCCTACAATTTATTCGGAATGACCGCGACCGAGGCGGCATGGCGAACGGGCGACGCATGGTTGGATGACCTTCTTGCCTATCTCACGAAAAGCCGCGATCGGTTCGACCGTTCAATTGAAGCCGCAGCCCCCGGCGCCCGATCGATGCGTCTGGACGCCACCTATCTCGCCTGGGTTGACTTTTCCGGCACCGGCCTTTCTCCCGAAGACGTTGCGGCCCGGATCAAGGATCGGGCGCGCATATTTGCAAGTCCCGGATCCCAGTTTGGTCCTGGAGGCGAGTCCTGGATGCGATTTAATTTTGCGACGTCCCGGCCGATGTTAGATCAGGCTTTAGACCGACTAGCGGATGCGTTTGGCGATTTGCGACAGTAGTTGCAATTTCCAAGTCCTGCCGGCGGTCACGGCAATTCCGGACAGCTGACAATCGGTCAATGAAGAGTTGTAATCAAAGGCGGCGATCGTAGAATTTGATCTCTGTCTACACGTGGAGTGGCGAAATGAACTGTATTGACCGAGATTTGGCCGTCGAGCGGCTTCTCCGGTTTCTTGCCGTTGAAGGCATAACTGGGCAGGAGCAAGCAATCGGTCGTGACATCGTCGCTGCGCTCAAATCCGTCGGCGTTCCAAACCGATCGTTACGCTTTGACAGGGCGAACAAGGACATTCCACTGCCGACAGAAACAGGCAATCTGATCGTGGACATCCCCGGACGCGGCCCATTGAAGACAGCTCCGCGTCTCCTGTTCATGACTCACATGGATACGGTGCCGCTTTGTGCTGGTGCAATACCGAAGCGACAAGGCCGCAAGATCATCAACACGGCCAAGACGGCACTTGGCGGTGACAATCGGACTGGGTGCGGTGTGCTCGTCACTCTGGTTGCCGAACTTCGTCGCCTCAAGCTCGATCATGCGCCCCTGACTTTGCTGTTTACGGTGCGGGAAGAAAGCGGTCTCTGGGGCGCGCGCAAGATCAACAAAGCAGATCTCGGCGGCGTCAAAATGGGCTTTAACTTTGACGGCAGCGCCGCCAGCAATGTCATCATTGGTGCGGTCGGAGCCGACCGCTGGGAAGCCGAAATACACGGTTTGGCGGCCCACGCCGGCGGGGCACCCGAGAAGGGCGTCAGCGCAACGCTGATCCTGGCCGAAGCTCTTGCGGCACTGAACAAAGACGGCTGGTTCGGCAAGATCACCAAGGGAAGCAATTTTGGGACAAGCAACATCGGACCAGTCAGCGGGGCATCGGGCGGGCCAGCGGGGGACGCAACGAATGTCGTGACTGATTACGTCCTTGTTCAAGGCGAATCCCGCAGCCACGACGCCAAGTTCTTTAAGGAGATAACGGCCGCCTACAAGTCAGCCTTGAACACAGCGGCCAAAGCGGTTCAGAGCAGCAATGGCAAGACCGGCCGCGTAAAGTTCTCGGCCCACACCGACTATCATCCCTTTCGCATGCGGGAGACGTTGCCTGTCGTCAAGCGAGCGGTTGCGGCTGTTTCCTCGTTGGGGCTCGAAGCGCAGGTTCGCGTTGCCAACGGCGGTCTCGATGCCAATTGGTTGGTCAGACATGGCGTACCAACCGTTACGTTTGGTGCTGGCCAGAATGAAGTCCATACAATCAACGAGTGGATTGATCTTGGCGAATACGAGCACGCCTGCAATCTCGCGCTGACGCTCGCCACGTGGCAAGGCTGACGCTGTCGTTGGCATGGCCCAACCGGGCCTTACCACGCACTTTGTCGGCAATAAACGTGAAGAGCGGAGGCATGACTCGACCGAGCGCATGCCCCAACGACGTGGCTTCGCCAGATTACGCCAAGGCATCCCAAGGCTTGCCGATACGATCAAGCGAGGCAAAGTCCTCCAAGTTGCCGCGGCCTGTCGGCCCAAAGTTCCCCATCGGATAACCAATCGGAAGAATGGCATACGAATGATAACCTGGCGGCAGCTGTAGTGCTTTTTCCGATTCCTCGGCAAAGATCAGGTGCCGCGTTGTCAAACTTGCCCCAAGACCAAGCGCACGGGCCGCCAGCAGCATGTTCTGAACCGCCGGATAGATCGAAGCCCCGGACATACGGTCCGGCTTGGCTTCGCCATGCTTGATGCACGCAACGATCCACACCGGGGCCTCGTGATAATGGTCCGTCAAGTACGCCACCGCACGATGCTGACGATGATACTTATCAGCCGTCGAGCCCGGCGGTGGCGGACTGGACGCATAGCGCGGGCCAATGACCTCATCGAACGCCTTCTTGTACCAGACTTGCACGGCCTTCTTGATCGCAACGTCTTTGATCACGACGAAATGCCAGGTTTGATTGTTGCCGCCATTCGGTGCGCGTATGCCGGCCTCCAGTATCTTGATCACCAGATCATCGGGAATGGGATCGGGCTTCAGTCGCCGCATCGTGCGCGTGGTGTTGATGATGTCAAACACGTCGGTGGACGCGAGATCAATTGGGGTATTCGTCATCTGTGGGCCATCCCGTTAACAGCAACAATATTGCGATCGTAGGTCACCGCCGGCACAGAAGTCGAGCCCGGGGAATGGTCGGTCATTAAGCTTCTTTGATGAAGCGACTGATTTTGTTGGGTTCAATCACAAAGCGGATAACCATATCGACGATGCTGTTGCGGACGTTCTTCCGTGTTCGGGCTCTATGCAGCTGATCTCCGAAGATCAGAGAGAAGGTTGCCTGATTGGAAATATTGAAAAAGCAAAGCGCACTGATCTGCCAATGAAGTTGTAGCGGCGTGACATCGCGCCGGAAAATTCCGGCGGCTCGTCCACGTCGGCAAATCCGGGAAACTTTGTCAATCGCCGTCTCGTTCAGATCTTTTATGAACTCAGAACCGGTCAGGTATCGTCCATGATGGATATTCTCGATCATAATGAGACGCACGACATCAGGATTGTGGAGGTGGTGGTCGAATGTGAATTCAACAAGCTTCTTCAAAGCTTCCACGGGTGGCAGATCATCGATGTCCAAACGAAGCTCGCCATCCCTGGTGTCACGGTATGCCTATTCGAGAACGCGTCTATAGAGGTCTTCCTTGTCACCAAAATAGTAGTAGATCATCTGTTCGGATGTCTTAGTCCGGGCTACAATTTCGGCGATCCGTCCGCCCGACAGACCATTGACCGAAAACTCTTCCCTGGCGACCCGAAGGATGTCGCGGCGCACCTGTTCTGGGTTTTGTTTCCATCCCGCCCTCGCTGACGGTGGCGGCAGTTCGCAACGAATATGCCGTGCTGCTGGAGCGACGCTACGTGGGCTGGCACAGCCAAGGGCTGGTGAAACCGGCCACCGATACGATGACCTCTTGGGACAAGCCCGACCGGTGCTACAAGGCCGGTTTCGACTGGCACCAGCCATTTGACATCAGCCTGCCGCAAGCCGACATCCGCAAAGACACGCTGTTTCATTTCGGCCCGGCTGTTTTTGACCTCGTAACACACCACAATGTCCTCGATTGTGTCGAGTCGCTGATCGGACCGGAAATCACCATGAACCCAATCCAGCATGTTCGGATCAAACTGCCAGAGAGCGCAGTCCCGAAAGCAGAAAACAGGGCACACCTCATTGCAACGGATTGGCACCAGGACAAAGGCGTGACACTTGAGGAGGCTGACGAGACCGAATTCGTGACAGTCTGGCTTGCTATCACGGATACGACGATCGAGAACGGCTGTCTGCAGGTCGCGCCTGGCCCGCAAGCAACGTTGCTGCCGCATTGCACCGAATCGCAAGTTGGGATTGCCGACGCGTTTCTCCCCCGTGGGAAGGCCACGCCCGCGCCTGGCCACACGCCCGTATATTGCTCAGCACCGGTGGTCGTCCGACGCTCCCTATTGCGCCTAGAGTCAGATCACTTGAAATGGATTCAGTTCTGTTTCGCAAGTGGCGGCTTGTCCAATCCGCCGTCCTCGTAGCACGTTCGAACACGCCAAAATCAAGCGGTGCTACGC
>JBPCWB010000680.1:0-7152 GCA_051009955.1 Hyphomicrobiaceae bacterium
AACTGCCCTTGGAGCGCTTATTCGAGGACGCCATTTTCTGGGCCTCCGACGGCGTTGCCGTCACGAAAACGTTGGCCGAGAATACACGTGCCAAGATTGAGGAACTGAGCACGGCGCCGGGCTTCAACGAGACCTACCTCAGCAGCGGAGCACTGCCTCAAGAAGGTCAGCGCTTGCGGCAACCGCGCATTGCCAGTTCGCTCACCCGGCTCGCCCACGCCGGCCTCGACGACTTCTATCGCGGTTCCCTGGCCCAAGACATTGCGGCCGACCTCGAACGGGCCGGCTCGCCGTTGCGGGCCGAAGACCTCGCCCGTCATCGCGCCCTCACGGTCGCACCGCTGGCGCTGAATGTTGCCGGTCACCAGATCTACAACATGCCACCTCCGACTCAGGGCCTGGCCTCATTAATTCTGCTCGGCGTCTATGAGCGCCTTGGCATCGTCGATGCCGAAACATTCGCCTATATCCATGCTCTGGTGGAAGCGACCAAGCGCGCCTTTATCGTACGCGACCGGCATGTGACCGACCCCGCTTACATGGCTGCCGACCCGGCAGCCTTTCTGGCAGCCGATGCACTTGATGCCATGGCGGCCGACATCGATCCGGGTCAGGCCATGCCCTGGCCACAGACTGCATCGCCCGGTGATACGGTTTGGCTCGGAGCCATCGACGACCAAGGGCGCGCAGTCAGCTTTATTCAGAGCATCTACTGGGAGTTCGGCTCAGGAGTTGTCCTGGATGAGACTGGTATCACCTGGCAGAACCGCGGCACGAGCTTCTCCCTCGATCCGGTCCACCACAATTGCCTGCAGCCGCATCGACGACCGTTCCACACGATCCAGCCAGCCCTGGCACGGCTGGCGGACGGCCGCGTCATGCCCTACGGCACCATGGGCGGCGAGGGCCAACCGCAAACCCAGGCCATGATCTTTACGCGGCACGTTCTCCATGGCCAGGATCTGCAGTCGGCGATCACGGCACCGCGCTGGTTGCTTGGACGCACGTGGGGCGCGGAAACCACTAATTTGCGGATCGAAAATCGGTTCACGCCGGATGTCATTGCGACACTGCGCGCGGCCGGTCACGACCTCGAAGAAATCGGTCCCTTTGACGACGTCATGGGTCACGCCGGCGCGCTCGTGCATCATCCTGATGGCCTTATCGAAGGCGCCGCCGATCCACGCGGAGATGGCCAGGCCGCCGGGTTCTGAGCGGATGATGAATGGAACTGCATCATTTCTGTTTGACCTTCCTCAATAGTGGGATGGCGCTGAGCAGTGTCAGCAGCCCACAAGCCGCCATCGTGAAAAGCATCGGCTTTGCGTCCGCGCTCGTAACCGCTCCGACGATTGCGCTGGAAACGGCACCAATACCGAACATCAACACGCCGTTGATCGCCGAACCGGTCCCCGCATCGTGATGGGCGAAGCGTTTCAACGCCGACGCCGTCGCATTTGCCGACGTCAACCCTAGGGCGCCGATGTAGATGATTACGCAGGTGACAACGCCCCAAAGCCCGATGCCTAGAACAGCGGCGGTCGCGCACAATACTGCCGCCATTGCTACCGCGCCGGCACCCCAGAGCGCCTTGCGCTCTGGGGCGATGTCCGCCAGCAGCCGGGCGTTGACCATGTTTGCCGCCATCATCACGACGGCGTTCATCGCCACGAGGAGGCCGTAGTACTGCGGCTCCACGCCAAAATGTTCAATGTAGACGAATGGGGAACCGGCGATAAACGCAAAGAACCCGGCAAACGTGAAAGCACCAACAAGGCAAAAGAGCATCGCATCGCCGTGGGACAGAACTCTGCGATAGGCCCGAATCGCCTCACCAATCGCGCCTGAGCTTTCTGGTGGGCGTCCAAGCGGTTTCCAGGTCTGCCAAACGAGCCACAAGGCCAATCCGCCCCAGGCGGCGAGCACAATGAAGATCGCGCGCCAGCCAATGACCGTAAGGACGAAACCGCCAACGACTGGTGCAACCAAGGGTGCGATCACCGTAATTGCAAGAATATAAGAAATGATCTGCGTGCCCGTGCGCTCGTCAAATCGCTCCTTGACCAGCGCAAATACGGTCACCGACGCGCCACCACCAAACGCCTGGATCAGACGCGCGGTGTAAAGCAGCTCGATGGAAGTCGAAAGCGCGCATAGCACGCTACCGACAATGTAGAGCGCGGCGCCGGCCAGGATTATCTTGATCCGTCCGTATTGATCGGAGAGCGGCCCTAACAACAGCTGGCTAACCGCATACCCCAGCAGAAAGACCGCAACCGACGTCTCCACCGCGTCGATATCAGTTGCAAGCGCACGGGCCATTTCCGGCAGCGCCGGCAGGTACATGTCAATCCCGAAGGGCGCCATTGCGAACAACACGCCTGCCACCCCGACAAACGCGACCGCACGTTCCATTAGTTCTTCGCCTCGAGATCATCCTTGGCATTGTGCTTGGCGATGAGATCGGCAACATCCGGTCCCGGGCCGATGATCTCAATAACGGTTCGGTCTGGATCGCGAACGAAAAGCGCGTCGACACCCATGAAGCTGCGGCGATCCGTAATTGCGATATCGGCCTCGTCAAGCATCTCGTTCGTGGCCTCGATCGAAGCAACTTTCACGGCAAAATGTGTAATGCCCGGTCGCTTGTCGGAACGATCCATCAGTATATTTTCGCCCAACATCGTGTTGGCCGGACCAAGCAGATTGACCACCAGCCCTGACGGATGTCGCATCACGATCGGATGGCCGTCCTTGTAGCCAGCCTCCGTCACGATTGAAAATCCGAGCGCCTGATAAAAACTGACAGAACGGTCGCGCTCGCCGATGCGGATGCCAACGTGATCGATCTTTTGGATGTCAAGCATGACCAGCCTCCTTGCAATAACCTTTCTGGCAATCTAATCATCCTCAAAGATATGATAATACCGTCTTCATAGACACTCTATCCCTGTGAGAGGATAATATGCTTGAGGGAATCGAAGTCTTTGCGGCCGTGGTCGAGGAAAATGGATTCACGGCCGCGGCGCGGCGCTTGGGCAAGTCCGTTTCCTTCGTCAGCAAGGAGGTTGGGCTGCTCGAAGAGCGACTCGGCGTGCGGCTCCTCAGTCGAACCACAAGGCAAGTCTCGCTGACGGAAGACGGACAGATTTACTACGACGAATGCCGCCGGATCATCTCTGCGGCAGACAGTGCGGCGCGTACCTTGGCGGAGAGCAGGACGCATCCACGCGGACAGCTCAGGATCAGCGCGCCGGTGAGCTTTTCACTGAGCCATCTCACCAAGATCCTGCCCGCGTTCATGGCCGCTCACCCGGACGTCTCGGTCGACCTTGAAATGAGCGACGGCATCGCCGACATCGTCGATCGCGGGTTCGATATCGCCCTCAGATATGGACATCTGGAAGATTCGAGCCTGGTTGCGCGACAGCTGGCCGTATTTCCGGGCGTAACGGTCGCAGCCCCTGAATACTGGGATCAACATGGCCGCCCGCAACATCCAAAAGACTTAGCAGGGTGTGATGGTATTTGTTTCTCACCCATGCGTCCTCCGAGTCGCTGGGCCTACACATCAACCAGCGGCAAAGCGATTGTGGTCGACGTCAACCCCAAAGCAATTTGCAACAGCGCCGAAATGGAATTGGCGCTTGCGCGAGCGGGACTGGGTGTGACTCGATTGCCGGGGTTCATGTGTATGGATGCGATTGCAAATGGCACGGTGGAGGCTGTCCTCACGGAATTTCACGGCGAACCTCGGGGGCTCTACGCCGTTTATGCGCATCGGGCGCACATGCCTGCAAAAACGCGTGCGTTCATTGATCACGTCGTCCATGCTATGGGCACGAGACAACGTTGATTGAGGATTAGTAACAAAGTGAGGCCAGCTGGTTCGTCGCCTTCTCCGCGATCTGCCGTACCGCCCACTTTCGTCAGGAGGCAAGAGTCATGAGTGACGATCCGGTCATCGAAGAGCGAGAGAACGGACCATTGGTTGCCAAGAACGTTTCGCGTTTGGTCGGAGCGGAAGGGCAGGACATTGAAACCAAACCAGTGATGGCGCTGTGTCGCTGCGGTGAATCTCAGAAGAAACCATTCTGTGATGGCACGCACAATCAAATCGGTTTCAAGAGTGACGCTGAGGACACCACATCGCGTGACAAAGTCTTCACCTATTCAGGTAAGGAAGTCACGGTCCACTACAATCGACTACTGTGCTCGCACGCAGCTGTTTGCGGCGAAAAGCTGAAGGCCGTCTTCGATTCTTCACGGAGGCCTTGGATTGTTCCCGATAACGGATCGGCAGAGGCGATCAAAGACGTCGTGGCGGCATGCCCATCCGGAGCGCTGAGATATTCCGATTCCGCCCATCCGCCCGAGCACATTTCGGGCAGCGACGTCTGCATAACCATTCAAAAGGACGGGCCGTATCAAGTGACGAACGTTGCAATCGATGGCGTTCGTCGCGCCGACGGCGCCTGCGTCGACAAGTTTGTGCTTTGCCGATGTGGCAAGTCCGGCAACAAGCCATTTTGTGACGGCGCGCACCATGACGCCCAGTGGCGTGACGAGGGCTCCGCGGAATAACGCGGCATTGTGATCTCATGGAACGGCATCTGTTCCTTGAGAGCAACGTACGCCGCGTCTCGCTTGGTCACTGCCTCGGAGCCCGACGATCGATCAGGCCTGGTTGCCGTCAACCGATGCCGAACCTCGAGAAATCTGGCTGAGGATTTCGTCCATGGCTTGGTCGGCAAGCGCTGCAAGCTGCTCAGGCGTGCGGTTCTGAATAGGATGCCCAACCCACACGATTGCTGGTTCGAAACCGAGCGATTTCGACTGCGCTGCCGCGCCCGGCCTGAATTCCTCCGAGATCACCGTGCACCCAGGGACGCCACGCTTATCCAAGGTCGCGATGTCATGCAAACTGCACGACGTGCAGGATCCTCAATCCGCGAGGCCTTCAACGACCAAATCGCATTGCGCCACGATATCCTGGATGATTGCTTCCGGCGCCGGTTTGGTATGGGTCGGCTTCTTGAAACGAAGCACCCTCACGCCGCGCGCCATCAGCCGTGCGCTCACGGTATCAAGAAACTCGTCACTCCGTTCCTTCGAAATACTGAGAACGCCAACCGTCGCCCCATCCAGCGTCTCGGGCGGATCCAGACGAGCGCGCATGACTCGCTCCAGTTCCGCTGTCGGATCGCGCATAATATACGGCTCATTCGTCATGTTTTAATCTCCTGCGATATGATTTGCACCTGTTCACGATTTCTCTGCGCCGTCCAACCGCCAACGATCGCCGACATAGCGCCGCCCTTGCCGCCGGCACGAACTACGAGCAGACTTCCTTCGTGGAATTTGTCCACCAATTCGTCTGCCCGCGCGGGATCTATTCCCTCTTCGACACCTTGTGCACCTTGGATCAATTCATGACCTGGACGCTTCAAGGCTTCCAGTAGCATGCCTTCGATGTCGCCGCGACGGCCGAGGCCGGCCGCCTTGTAGATAGCATAATGGTCAGGAGAGAGAGCCAGGATGGCGCCGCCCCACTGGCACAACTTCGGATGTGTCACAGCAAACAGCGACATGGCCAGGGCTTTGGTCAACGAGTCGGGATTCGTCGACATCCAAGCCATCGCCCCTTGCACGCCGTCTCCGTGAAACAACGTGACGGTATTGCTGCCTGCCGTCTCACCGCGCGCGACATTCAACGGAGTCCAGTCTTCATCGTCCTCGTCCTCCGCGAAGCAGAAACCAACTTTGCCAGGGTTACCAAGGACAGAGCGGTCAATTTGCCCAGGGACACCGCCGCCGACGTTACGAATAAGCAGTTGCAGCGCCCGGCCGATGGTTGAGTTTGCGCGGTTACCCTGCCCAAGGGCATTGCCCGCCGCGTTCATGCCGATCCTCTTCGAGATCGGCCCATTGACGATCAGCACCGGTCCGGCGAACCACAGTGTGCACAACAGGCCATGCATCGAGAATTCCGGTTTCAAAGCACCTTCGATGGCGGCCAGCACGACCGGAAAATACTCGGGTCGGCAACCAGCCATAACAGCGTTGATCGCAGCCTTCTCGACCGTGCATTCAACAAGATTCGGCGGGATCAATCCGATGATGTCGTCGGCACGGCGCGTCGTGCCCCCCAGCATATGTGTGACACGCAGATCGGTGGGCGGAACGATCGGCAGACCATCACTCCAGCCACGATCGTAGGCCACCTCGATCGGATCCACGTCTTGCGGAACTTCGATCTCGCGTGCCTTCAGCGTCAGCCCGCCATAACGCAAGGCCAATCGCTCCGGCACGCCGGGATCAAGGGTCCGTGAGCCACAGCCTGGGCGAAAGGCCGGGAGATCGCCACCAAGTTGGCCGAGGCCGGTGAGCTTGCGCCATGCCGCCTGATCCCAACCGAAGGTCCGGCTGATTTCCGTGCCATCCTCGCGGCAAATCAGTGTCGGCACCGCCTCGATCTGGAGCCGATACGACTCTTCGAGAGCGGTGTCGTCGCGAGCGCCACCCAGACCTTCCGGGAAAGACGGATCGTCCTGGCTGTAAACCGTCAGCGGATGGGCCTGCCGCAATTCCGTGAGGACAGGAACAACCATCTGGCAGGTTTCGCAGTCGCGCTTCACGATCGCGATGAATTCCATATTCTCCCCTCGGCTAACAGTCCCGGCAAGCGATCCATTGATGAACGTCAGGCCTCTATCAATTGTCTTTCATCTTGCTCGCGTACGACAGTAAGCAGAAGTGTGTCCGAATCCAACGCAACATTCCTGCTGTTGTGGTTCGCCAGATCATTCACGGTGTTCAGCTCCTATGCCGGACGGTCGCCCTTTACGGTGACCCGGAACCCTGAACGAACGTTCGGGTAATAGTCCCAGATCGCGATATGCTGGACGCATCGGTTGTCCCAGAAGGCAACCGAATTGGGCTGCCATCGGAAGCGAACCTGAAAGTCCGGCGAGGTGCAGTGCTCGAACAGCATTTTCAAGGTCGTTTCACTTTCAAGCCGCGGCAGCTCATTGATTTTCATCGTGAAGACAGGATTGACGAACAGACACTTGCGCCCGGTTTCAGGGTGGGTGCGGACAACCGGATGATCAGCCCTTGGGTAAATCTTGCCCTCGTCGTTTGCACCCTTGT
>JBPCWB010000681.1:0-3600 GCA_051009955.1 Hyphomicrobiaceae bacterium
GGTGTCGAGATCGTCGCCGCCTGCGATCTGGCAGTCGCCGCCGCGCATGCCGAGTTCTCGCTACCGGAGCCGCGGATCGGATTGGCGGCGCTCGGCGGCGGCGGTCTGCAGCGGTTAGCCAGGGACCTGCCACTCAAATTCGCGATGGATATCGCTTTGACCGGGCGGCGTGTCACGGCCGAAGAAGCGCAACGCGTGGGGCTCATCAATGAGGTTGTTCCGGCCGATCAGCTGGACGATCGGGTGCGTACACTGGCGCAAATGATTGTCGACGGAGCGCCGCTGGCGATTGCGGCATCGAAGCAGGTGATGCTCGAAAGCTTGCAGTTCCCAGATCTCGAGACCGCGTTGCGGCACCGTTACGTCTCAGCAGAACGCATGCTTGCCAGCGAGGATGCCAAGGAAGGTCAGCGCGCATTTGTCGAGAAGCGCAAGCCGAGTTGGCAAGGCCGCTGACGCAACACTGCCGGACTCTGCGAGCGAGGAGGTCGAACACTGTGAGTGATTTCTACGTCAAGGTCGGCGACAACGCGCGCTTCACAAAGACCGTCGGCGAGTACGACGTCTATGGATTCGCCGGCATCACCGGCGACTTCTCACCCAACCATGTCGACAAGGCTTACATGGAGAAGTCGAGTTACGGCCGATTGCAGGCGCATGGCGCGCTAATGGTTGGCTATATGTCGACCGCTTCAACTTATGTCATTGCGCACACACGCGCCGACGCTGATGAAACGCCGGTTTCGCTCGGCTATGACCGTATCCGATTTCTGGCACCGGTTTATTTTGGCGACACCATCACGGTTGACTACCGCATCAGCGCCATCGACACCGAAAAACGGCGCTCGACCGGCGATATCGAGATTACAAAGCAAGATGGAACACTGGTCGCGGTGGCATCACACATCCTGAAATGGGTCAAGAATGAGTAGCGCAATGCCCGAGCCGTTAGGGCGAGCGTGCGATGCGCGCGCCAGGCGCGAGGCAAGAAAGTAGACGATGTCGTTCGATAATCCCAAAGTCATCATTGTTGGCGCCGGTGCCATGGGCGGCCTGTTCGGCGGGTTGCTTGCCGAAGGCGGCCTCGACGTCACACTCGTTGACGTTTGGCCGGAGCACGTTGCTGCGATTAACGCCAATGGAGTGCACATCGTTGGGGCGGGTGGTGAGCGCAGCGTTCCGGTTCGCGCAACGACGTCCGCTGCGGATGTCACCGCCGCCGACGTCGTCATTTTTCAGTGCAAGGCCTACGCGAACGAGGCAGCCGCAAAGAGTATCCGGCACATATTCACCTCAGAGACCCAGACGGCTGCCATCTCGTTTCAGAATGGTTTGGGCAGTGAGGAGATGCTGGGTCGGGTTCTTGGCGCGGATCGGATCATCGGCGGATTGACCGCCCAAGGCGGACTGGTTGAGGCACCAGGTGTCGTCCGCAATTTTGGTGACTTGCCGACTTATATCGGTGAGCTATCGGGCGGCGCTTCATCGCGAACCGAGGCGATTGCCGCGAGCTTTACCCGTCATGGCTTGCCGACCATGGCCACTGCCGACATCAGGCGGGAGAAATGGCGCAAGCTGCTCGGCAATGTTGGCCTTGGCGCGATCTCTGCCGTTACGGATATGCGGTCGATCGAGATCATGGCTGTGCCGGAATTGCGCGGCACCGTCTTGCGCCTGGTCGATGAGGCAGCAGATGTCGCCAAGGCAGAGGGCATCGACCTCGACGTCGAAGAAGCGCGTTCGGTTCTGATGCAAATTTCGGACACGCGCGGCGGCGGCACGGGGCAGGCGAAGTCCTCCATGCGCGAGGACATCATACGTGGCCGCCTTACGGAAATCGACACGATTCACGGTGCGGTCGCGCAGTTGGCGCGCAAGCATGGCATCGCGACGCCGACGCTCGATGCCATGGTTGGGCTGGTGAAAGGCGTCGAACAACAATCCCTCGCAAAGGTGAATGGACGATGAGCAAAGAATTCAAGGACAAGGTCGTGGTCGTGAGCGGTGCAAGCCGCGGGATTGGGTTGGGCATTGCGCAGGCCTTTGCTGCGCAGGGCGCACACCCGGTGATCGCAGCGTCATCCGAGCAGAATCTGACACGTGCGGCCGATCAGATCGAGCAAGCCGGCTTGCCCCGACCGTTGACCGTTGCTGGCGACCTTCGCGGGCTCGATGGTTGCCAGCGCCTCTACGAAACGGTCGCCGAACAATTCGGCCGTTGCGATGTCCTGGTGAATTCGGCCGGAGCCACCAAGGCGGGTGCATTCGTTGGCCAATCGGATGAGGACTGGCAGGACGGCTTCGCTCTAAAGTTCCATGCCTGTGTTCGCCTGTGCAGAGCATTCTGGCCTTACTTACGAGACAGTGAAGGTGTCGTGGTCAATATTATCGGAGGGGCCGCGCGGACGCCGGATCCAGAATTCCTGGTCGGCGGCGCCGTCAATGCGGCGATGGCCAACTTCTCGAAGGGGCTGGCAGGTCTCGGCAAACGAGATGGCGTGAGGGTCAATGCCATTCTTCCCGGTCTGACCGAAACCGAGCGCGTGCAAACACTCTTCGAACAACGCGCACAAGCAACCGCTTCGACGCCGGACGAAGTGCGCAAGGCGGCGATCGAAAATGAAGGTTTGCGGCGTCTTGGCACGCCGGGCGATATCGCGGAACTGGCCCTCTTCTTAGCGAGTCCAAAGGCCGGCCACATCCAGGGTGCGGCCATTGCCGTGGATGGCGGGGCAACACCCGGCGTCTATTGATGAACGCTAGCTGACGTAAGACCAATGGATTTCGCGCTCTCGGCACAACAGAAGCTCCTCATTGAGACGGTCAGGCGGTTCGTTCACACCGAATTGTTGCCGCTGGAAGACGAGGTGGAGGAGCAGGGTCGTCTCGCACCGGACACGGCCAGAGATATCTTCGAAAAGTCGAAAGCTCTGGGCTTGTATGCAACCAACATCCCTGTGAAGCTGGGCGGTGGTGGACTGTCCGCCGTTGACACATGTCTTGTCGAAGAGCAATTCGGCCATACCAGTGACATCCTGATCCGCCGGGCCTTCGGCAACGTCTACGAGGTGCTCTTGCTGGCTGACGAGCAGCAGGGCGAACGCTGGCTCAAACCGGCGGTGCGCGGTGAGCGCACGTTCTCTGTTGCCTTTACCGAGCCGGGCGCAGGTTCCGATGCCGCCGGCATTACGACACGAGCTCGGCGGGACGGCGAAGGTTGGCGCTTGAGTGGGCAAAAGATCTTCATCAGCGACGGTCAATTTTCCGATTTCTTCGTCGTGTCCGCGGTGACCGAGCCGGATTCAGGTGCGCGTGGAATTTCTCTGTTTATTGTCGACAAAGATGCCACCGGCGTCACCGTCGGGCCGGACCAACCGATGATGGGATTGCGAGGAACGAGTCACGTTGCACTCTTCTTTGATGACGTCCAACTAGGTCCAGGCCATCTTCTCGGCGAGGAAGGCCGTGGTCTGAAGCACGCACTTGAAACGCTTGGTCGGATCCGACTGTCACAGATCGGCGCGCGTGCTGTCGGGAAAGCAACGCGCATCCTCGATATTACGACGCAATATGCGCAAGAGCGGCGCCAATTCGACCAGC
>JBPCWB010000682.1:0-3061 GCA_051009955.1 Hyphomicrobiaceae bacterium
ACGCAGGTCAGATCGTGGTTGGTTTCGTAGTAGTTCTCGAGCAGAACGCTGATCTTGATGGACTGGGTTGTGCTCGCGAATGTGATCGCCTCGGAGATGTGCTTGAACGTCGTACGCGGCCGAGAGATGTTCATCCGGCTGGTCGTCAGATTGATACCCGCATGGGCATCCGGCGTGCCGGTAAACACCGCCCGAAACTGGGTGAGCGCCGGCAGACCGTAGAGCACAGAGTTCCCTGTTTCGACGGCCTCAAGCGGTGACCAGGCCCCGGTCCCACCTGGTTGGACTTCAAAGGTTAGCTGCGTGCCTTCCGGCTGGGCGATTTCGGCCAACAGGTCGATGGTCGAGATGCCACCCGAGAGCGACAAGGCGTTCAGTTCGACTTCGATGCGGTTGTAGTCGAACTCGGCGCAATCAATGCCGAACATCAGGTCCTTGGTGAGATCACCTTGATACCAGTCGCCGTCGGTCGAATAGAACAGAGTCCCCTGGGCGAAGCGCGAGCCTTGCGCCAGGTCGACATAGTGATTGCCGCCCGTCGATAGGATGACGCCGTAGCGTTCACCAGGGTCCAGCAGTGTCGCCGGCCAGGCAACGATGTTCCAGCCCGCCACCATGTCCGCGTGGGCGAGCGTCGCTGTGGCAATGACGTTGTCCGGATCCGGAGCGCCATTCTTGGTCCGCGTCAATAGGATGCTGAGATCACCGGACGGGCCGACCTGGTCCAGATAGAGATGGAACCTGGTCATCCAGCCGACCTGCGAATTGAGGAAGGTCTGGGCGACGACGCTGCCATTCACGCTGCTGTTCTGGACGATGCGATCCCAATAAGTTTCGGAAAAACGATCAACCCAGAATTGCCGCAGGCGAATGTGCCTGTGACCTTGGCTCGGGTCACCGCCAACAACCTCCCAGGTATCGCCGCTCTGATTGAAGATGTTGCTGACGGGATCGTAGGTTCCCGCGCGCCACCAGCGGCTGTTGGTGCAAACGGTGCGGCTTTCGCCGTAGCGAATGCGCGTCCGGCTCATCGTACGTTGCACGTAGTTGATGGTTTGAAAGGCGTATTGCGAGATGCTCAGCTGTTCGTGGAACCCATCAACCAGCAGCCGCTGTTTGTCGGTGTACTTCGGCAGCAGGAAACCGTTCGAGACAATCACATCCGGGTTGATCGGGTTGAACAACGTGAGCGCAAATTCGTCTTCGGCGTCATTCGAGAAGCGGACGCCCTCGTCCAGGGCCGCCAGATAATTGACGTGGTCCGTGTCCGACTCGTCCTCCGTCAGATACCGATCCGCACCATAGTCGGTGTAATTGTCCTCGAGTTCGTTTAGTTCTTTGAGGCGCGCGACATCCGATGCCAGCTGCTGGACCAGGTCGTCCCGTCCGGTTACCTCAGCATCTTGTTGACGCGGACCAAGAATGGCGCTCCCGATCCGGACAATGTGATTGAGACAGCTACGCTCGCCCACGCGGACATGGCGGCGGGTTGGAACATCGTTGCCTGGCCAGCGACACTGCTGGACCCTGGTGAGCGCTACGGCGTCATTCTTTCGACCGGTGGCAATCACTATGTTGGTCTGGCGCAAGGCTCGCGCTTCGCGCAAGGGACGCTGTTCTATTCGACCGACGGCGACTGGTATCAAGGTGATCTGACCAAGGACCTGATGTTCGGCATTGATTGCGCCGAGTTCGACTACAATCGCATCGAAGTTGAATTGGACGCCCTGTCGCTCTCGGGCGGTATCTCGACCATCGACTTGTTGGCGCAGATTGCCCAGCCTGAGGGTACACAGCTGACCTTCGAAGTTCAGCCAGGTGGAACAGGGGCCTGGTCACCGCTCGAGGCCGTCGAATCCGGCAACTCTGTGCTCTACGGTCTGCCGGCGCTCTCCCAGTTTCGGGCGGTGTTCACCGGTACGCCGGATGCCCATGCGGGTATCAATCTGACGACCAGCCGGATGAACATCTCTCGGCCGCGCACGACGTTCAAGCACATCTCCGAGGCGATCACATTCGCGAGCGCAACCCAGTCCATCAAGATTAGCGTTCTGCTCGAGAACTACTACGAAACCAACCACGATCTGACGTGCGTGATCGATGACGTCACCAACGCGACGAACGCCATCGCGCCGGCGACGACGACGGATGTCGATCTGGGCGTTGATGAAAATGGCGGCGACGCCAACCACAAGCGTATTCGGCGCACGTTTGAGTGGACGGCGACCGAGCTGACGTTGGCGACCAGCCAAATCGTCATCACGCTCGACGGCACGACAACATCGGCGCTCGACATATTCCATGTGTCCGAGCGTGTTCACTTGGCATTCTAAGGGGAACTGATATGGCGCGACAACCCAAATCCAAGTCGACCAAGATTGATCCGAACAAGGTCTATCGGGTCACTCTGAATGCCCCAATCACGATCGGGCGAACATTGCTGCGCCCGCGCGACACGCACCGCATTCGCGGCGTGCATGTCGAGGCGCACAAAGATGCCATTGAGACATACGAGGCGCTGTAGTGGCCAAGAATATTGCGGCCTATTTGGTCGACGATGAAACACCCGTCGATCCGGAATGGGTCAAGCGCGTCTTCGGCGATCTCGACAATCGCATCGATTCCCTCGAGGAGCAGAAGGCAACCGTCGACGAGGCGGTAGCCGAGCTGCAGGAGTTGGGCCTCGAGCGCATTGACGAGGTCCTGGCGCCCGCCTTCCAAGAGGTGCAGGACCTCGCCAACCTCGGTGTGTTGCTGTCGGCCGACTCTGACACCAGCGTCGCCATTGCAACCGGCTCGAAATCGTTCACGATCGTTGAAGATGATCGCGACACGTTTGCACCGGCCTCGTATCTGATCATTCGATCCAAGGCCGACAGTGCCAATGCGATGTCGGGTTTTCTGACGTCGTACGATCGTGAAACGGGCGCGCTGGTCGTCGACGTACAGCAGGCGAATGGGTCGGGGACGCATGCCGACTGGGAAGTCACCGTCGGCGCGCTGCCGGATGCGACGCACGCCGGCCGGACCGACAACCCGCATACCGTGACAGCCGCCCAGG
>JBPCWB010000683.1:0-12544 GCA_051009955.1 Hyphomicrobiaceae bacterium
TGCTCGTCGAGTTGCTCCGCATGATGGAACGGATGGTACAGCCAGATACGCTCCACAGGATGCAGTGTCCGGTCGAGCTTGTTGGCAATGACGTCCTTTACAATCTCAAGGCTGTGGACGTCGCCGCGATAGGCCGCCGGCGAATGGCGGTAAATGTTGCGCGTAAACTGGTCGAGCAAAAGGATGAGGGCGAGCGCACCCTTCGGCGCCGATGCCCAACCTACCAACTCGCGACTGCAAGCAATTTCGACGTATCGCAGGAAGCGAGACCGTATCTCGTCGTCCACTGTGGTCCCGCCAGCATACCACCAGTCCTTGCGTGCCAATGCGGCGTCAGGGCTATCGAGGCTGTCGCCCAACCAGAACTCGGTGATCGCAACGATAGTATCAGTGCTCAATTCCGTATATCCCTTGTCGATCCGCAGCGTTTGACCTCAACCTAACGCAGGGGCATGTCAATGGCGACAACACTCATTACAGGCTGTGACTACGGTATCGGTTTCGAATTCGCGCGCCAGTACGCTGATGCCGGATGGCGGGTTCATGCATCGTGTCTTGATGAATCTAGTCGCGCAAAGATCAGCACCCTTTCGGGCGACGTGCGTTTCCACCACATGGACGTCGCCGACCCATCAGCGATTGACGCCCTTGCAGACTCACTGCGCGGCCAACCTATCGATCTGCTTATCAATAATGCGGCGACGTTCGCGCCTGACGGGCCGGGCACGCTAATGTTGCCCGATATCGAGGAGTTCCTACGCGTCATGAAAGTCAATGCTGTGGCACCGATCTATGTTGCGAATGCCTTTGAAGAACACGTGACGGCCAGCGAGTTGAAGTTGATGGTTTTCATTGGCACCCGGTCCGGCTCGATCGGTGACAACACTTCGGGCGGTCACTACGCGTATCGATGTAGCAAAGCAGCGCTGAACATGGCTGCTAAAAGTATATCCGTCGACTTTGCGAAGCAGGGTTTGTGCGCCATGGTTTTGCATCCAGGCTCGGTCGCGACGGAGACCCGCAAGGGTGGGCAGATTTCGGTAGATGAAAGTGTATCGGGCATGCGTGAAGTCATTCGTGGCCTGAGCGCGGATTCTTCCGGCAGGTTTCTGCGATACGATGGTGGTGAAATTGAATGGTGACGCTATCGGCAGCTTGTTGCGTGCGCGAGATTCCCCGACCGAACAATTGCGACCGGCGCCGCGGTCGATTTCCAGCTGTGTTGCGTTTCTGAGCCAGTTCCATAAGAATGCCGCCAGATTGCAGGCTGGAGAATCCCTTCATAGGACCGAAAAGATACCGGAATGAGCAGGTTGAAAAAAATCTCGTACGGCGTGCCCTCAGGCAATGACGCACTGACCGTTAGATTCGGAATCGAAGAGGGACTGTTCGAAGACGAAGGACTGGACTTATCGATGCAAGTCGTATTCGGGGGGCCGGATATCGCCGCAGCCTTCGATACGGGCGAGGTGCCGATCGGCAGTCTTGGATCACCATCTGGGATCATCTCAATGGCATCCGGCAAGCGATTCCGAATCATCGCCAGTGGATGTCGCCAGCGGGCACATATGTACCTAGGCGTCCGAAAAGATATCCGCAATTACCAACAGTTGAAGCAGAAACGGATCGGGCTTCTAAGCATCGGCAGCTGCCCGTCGTGGATCATTCATAGGATGCTTGCCCAGCATGGACTGGACGCTGATCAGGACGTTACTCTCGTACCGTTGTTCGACAACTATCCCCGCATTATCGAGATAATGGAGGAGGGGGGCATAGATGCCTGCCTCGCGACCGAACCCAATCTGTCGATTGGTGAGGATAGGAACGTCCTCGACATTTGGGCTGCGGGTTACGAAGAAGCCTATCTGCCGCGATTCCAGTGGATCGTTCGTGTTGCCAATATTGACTTCATCGAACAAGAGCCTGCGTTGGTCAACGCCGTTCTCAGCGGTTGTCGGCGCTCGGCACATCACGCTGCCAATCACATCGAGAAGTTCTCCAATTTCGTAGCTGGATACTATGGGGCCAGCGTGCCGTCGGCACGACGCGCAATGCAGCGTGAAGTCCCACGATATCAGCTTGACTGTGAAATCGACCTGCAGGGGCTGCAAAACTCAATCGACATGCTCTTCGAACTCGGCGGCATCGATCGGCCATTGAAGCCTTCGGATGTCACGGATCTACGCTTTCAATTCGATGCCCGTGATGCGCAATCGGCATGAGTCGTTGGACGATCTGGCCGCTCGTCCCGATCCAATCCACCGAATTCCAAACTGCACGTTGCGAGAGTGGAGGCGTCCGGGACGAGCGGACAAAACTATGCTGGTCTCCGAGACAAACCTTACGCAAATTGCGACATGATCAACTGAACGTCGCCACAAAGAAGCCGGCTGCAGGCCCCAAACAACAGCGTCGCCGTGCCATTACCCGAGCCGGTCTTCATTGGCATTCCGACTTCACTTAACGCGCGCAACGGCCAGCGGCACATTGAACTTTTTGCACCATAGCCAGACCTGGTTGTACTTGCTCAACTCGAACCCTGCAGGAACGATATACTCCTGTGCCCCTTTGAGCTTGCGCAACTTGGCAATTATCGTCCCGCGCACGTAGCGACCATTCCCGAACGCCACCCGCGCGTCAGGCGCTCCGTCGAGGCGAAAGTTCCCCGCGAAAACGACCTTGGTCACGTTGCCTGCTTTGACGATACTGACGCCGCCGGATGATTTATGGCCGCCAGCTCCGCGAAACGCGCCGGACTTCAGGACACTTTGAGCGAGTGCCGCATTCGATACGCCCACGACACACAACGCAGCTGCAACAAGTCCGATCCAGGTGTACTTGCTCACAATACCTCTCCTCTGAGAAATCTAACTGAAGTTTCCCTTCTAGGTTTGGTAACTAGGAACGCCCGTGCGCCAATACCAATCACGCACGATAACAAGTTTGCGCTGGTTCGCGATCTTTGAAGCCCATGGTCCGGGGTGCTGTACCGGGTCAGCCGGTCGCCGGCGCTGCAACGGCAGTCCAGTTCACGATTGTCTGCTGTGAGAACGAAGCACCACTCATCAGATTGCAACGGCCTGTCTCAGAGTACCGACGATGTCGCGCGCGCGGCTGCCCGGGACGGCGACGTCGTTACCAGGCTGTCGAACGCGAATGGCGCCGCACTCGTCCACCTCATCTCCGAAAGCAGACACCGAACCGCTTGGTGTTGTCGTCAATCTCCGGCCTATGGTGCGACGCCGGCTTTGGTGCGCGGGCCAAGGCCGATTTTGAGGCGTTCTTCGGCAAGTGCAATGTACTCACACAGGATGGGACGGGTTTCGCGCGGATCGATGATTTCCTCGACGGCCAACGCTTCGGCAGTGCGGAACGGTGAAGTGTAGGCTCTCAGCTCAGCCTCCAGTTCCTGCTCGCGCGCCTTGGGGTCATCGGCGGCCTCGATCTCCCGCCGGAATGCGGCGGCGACACCCCCTTCGACGGGCAGCGAGCCCCATTCGCCGCTCGGCCAGGCGAGTTTCAGATCGATATCATTCTTGTTGCATGTGGCCATCCCGGCCATGCCATAGCACTTGCGGATCACAAGCGTGACGGTGGGAATTTTGAGTTGGCCGGCGACGTAAACCGCGCGCATACCTTCGCGCAAGGTGCCTTCCTGCTCAGCCTTGAGACCAACCATAAAACCGGGGACGTCGACCAGAAACACCAACGGCAGATGGAACGTGTCGCAAAGCTCCATAAAATGGATCTGCTTACGGGCGGCGTCGGCATCCATGGCGCCGCCGTAGATCTTCGGGTTATTGGCGATGATCCCGACCGGTCGGCCGCCTAGGCGCGCCAGCATAGTGAAAACGGCGCGACCGTACGTCGGTCTGATCTCAAAGGACGAGTCCTTGTCGACGACCATCGCGACCAGCTTCCTCATGTCATAGGGCCGCCTGCGGTTCCCCGGCACGATGTCGAGAAGCGCTTCGTCGCATCGGTCGACGGGATCATCAACGAACAAGACTGGCGGTAGCTGCCACACGTTCTGCGGCATGAAGCTCAGAAAGCGCTTGATCTGAGCAAAGGCGTCATCTTCCGTTTCTGCGATGTTGTGAATGGTTCCGGCTTTGTTGACGGCAACAGCCGGGCCGCCAAGGTCCTCCTTTGTGATGTCCTGACCCAATGAACGTTTGACCACCGGCGGACCAGCAGCAAAGACTTGACTGCTTCCTTGGACCATGACCGAGAAGTGGGAAAGGATCGCACGCCCGGCGGGGCCTCCGGCCGCCGTCCCGAGTACCGCGGAAGCGACTGGTACTTCACCCAACAATTCGACAGACCGCTCGAAACCGTCAATCCCCGGGAAGACGACAAACCCACGTCGCTTCGCTGACGTTACAGTGCCACCCGCGCCATCGATGAGATTGATCAATGGAATCTTGTAGTGATGCGCAAGGTCTTCGATATAGCCGCCCTGCCCGCCCTTGCGCCGTTGCGCGCCAAAGCTCGTGCCGCCGCGCACTGTAAAATCCTCACCGCCTATCGCAACGGGGCGTCCATCTACGCGTGCCGTACCGGCGACATAAGTTGCAGGCGTAACCTTCTCTAATTTGAGATCTTCGTCGTATTGCCCGGTGCCGGCAAGAGTCCCAATTTCACGAAAGCTTTCCGCATCTGTAATCCGGTCGATGCGTTCGCGCACCGTAAGCCGGCCAGCACCGTACTGCCGCGCGACGTTGTCCGGTCCGCCCATTTCCTTGGCGAACCCGCGCCGGCGACTGAGCTCGTCGATTTGCTCAGCCCAGAATCGTTTGCCGTTTTCTGTCTCTCGATCAGGCACAATTGATCTTCCGTTGTTTCTCAAAGGCTACGGCTCTTCCGCCTTCTGAGGCAGATCCGGGCCAGCAACAATACCCGCTCTAGCCAGCGCTTCGACATCTGACGCTGAAAGCTCCAGCTCATATTGCAGGACGTCGCATGTATCAGCCCCGGTGTCCCGGCCTGCCCAACCAATACGACCGGGCGACGCCGAAAGCTTCGGCACGACACCAGCCACCGTCACCGGCCCGAGCACGTCATCGTCGACGCTGACCAACATATCCCGCGCCTGGTAGTGCGGATCAGCAAAGATATCGGCGACCGTATAGATGCGCGCAGCCGGCACCTTTGCCGCATCCATAGCCCGTTCAACGTCCGCCATATCCCGCGAACTCGTCCAGGCGGCCACCGCATCGTCGCACGCAGCCATGTTTTCAGCCCGCACGACGCCTGAGGCGAACCGCGGGTCGTCGATCATGTCGGCCCGCCCCATGGCTTCGGCGAGACGCCGAAATACGGCATCCGATGCTGCGGTGATAAGCACGAAGCCGCCATCACGTGTCGGGTAGATCGAATTGGGCGCATTTCCCGGAAGATGTGGTCCTGCCCGTTCAGCGACGATGCCCAGTTGCTGAAAGACCGGAATGTGAGGCTCCATGAAACTGAAGGAGCCTTCGTAAAGGGCCGTATCCACGACTTGGCCGCGACCCGTACGATTGCGCTCAAGAATTGCCATGACCGTTCCGAAGGCGCCATAGAGGCCGGCGATGTAGTCCGTGAGCGGCGTGGCGGCACGTGGTGGCGGGCGATCAGGATCACCAGTGATTTCCCGTAGTCCGCTCATCGCCTCGCAGACAACGCCGTAACCGGCGCGCTTGCTATAAGGACCATCCTGCCCAAATCCGCTGATGCGGACCATTACGAGACCAGGATTGGTCTCGCTCAACGCATCGTAGCCAAGACCCCACCCTTCCAACGTACCGGGCCGGAAATTCTCAACAACGATATCAGCGCCCTCACAAAGCCGCCGGGCCAGCGACCGTCCCTTATCGGTGCGCAAATCAAGCGACACAATTCGCTTTCCTCGCTGGATAGAGGCGTTGTAGAGGGAGCGGCCTTTGTGGCGATGACTGAGGGAACGCACGGCATCGCCACCGGTCTGCTCAACTTTGATGACATCACAACCGAAGTCCGCCAACAGACGCGCACAGAATGGCCCCGCCACTGTTGATCCGAGTTCGATGGCACGGAGACCGGCGAGCGGGCCTGACTTGGGCGATTCAGAATGCGCTTGGGACATCAGCATCTCTCGATGGAGCCACGACTATATTTCCTGATGTCCAATGTTGGACAGGCATAACGCGACTGTCCAGGCTCAGACAGCGTATGAGCAAGCTTCGATCTGGTAGGGGATGGCCGATTGGTGGCGTCGCAACGGATCTCGGCCGAGGCGCAAGAGTTGCGCTGACGAGCACGTCAGATGTCGTCCGATGGCGCTGGTGACCCAAACAGGTTTCCGGCGCAATGCCGGCTAGCCGGCTGCTCTGCCGTGCGGTACCCGGGCCTTTGTCGGTCAACATCCGTCATGAATGATCGTGCTGCCTGGCTCAAACTGGCTCCGCTGACCCAGATTTGATAGACTTGGCAAAGATCACTCACCAATCCCTGAGCGCAAGGCCCCGGATGCACAAGCCGATCAAAGAAAACTGCCTCATCCGCTTGGCGGAGCCCGACAACGTGCTGGTGATATCAATGTCGCTTGAAGCGGGCGAGACTGTCGTCGTTGACGGCCACGCCGTCGCTCTGCCAACGCGACTGTCGCTGGGCCACAAGCTGGCCGCCAGACCGATCGCGAGAGGTGAGACGGTCATCAAATACAATTTTCCGATCGGCGTCGCCACTGAGGACATCGCGGTCGGCGCCCACGTGCATGTCCACAACATGCGCTCGAGCTATACGCCAACCTACACCATTCCAGAGGCTTGAATGCTAACCGGTTATCTGCGTTCCGACCAACGCAAGGGCATCCGCAATACGCTGGTGGTCGCCTATCTCGTCGAGTGTGCCCACCACGTTGCCCGAGAAATCGCGTGGGAATTTCGCGATTCCGACGTTCACCTCATCGGCTTTCCAGGCTGCTATCCGAACGATTATGCCCAACGCATGCTGGAGGAGCTCTGCACGCATCCCAATGTTGGCGCGGCGCTCCTGATTTCACTCGGCTGCGAAAGTTTCAACAAGCACCAGCTTGGTCAAGTGATTGAGGAGAGCGGTCGACCGGTCAAGACGCTCGTCATTCAGGGTGTCGGCGGTACCGCGAAGACAATCGACGCTGGGCGCAAGTTTGTCCGAGAGACCCTGCCTGCACTCGAGTCGGCCGAGCGCGTCGCGATGGGCATTGAGGAACTGGTCGTCGGCACGGTCTGCGGCGGCTCGGACGGCACCTCAGGGATAACCGGCAATCCCGCCGCGGGGCTCTCCTTTGATCGACTTGTCGCTGCGGGTGCCGCCTGCATCTTCGAGGAAACGGGCGAACTGATCGGCTGCGAGCATGTGATGGCCGAACGCGCCGCAACACCCGAACTTGCCGGTGAGTTGCGCGGCGCCGTCGATAAGGCCGCGGCCTACTATGCCGAGATGGGCTATGGGAGTTTCGCGCCCGGAAACGCGGACGGCGGCCTCACGACAATCGAAGAAAAGTCGCTAGGGGCTTACGCCAAGTCCGGTGCGTCGCGGATCAGCGGACTCTTGAAACCGGGAGACCGCCCGCCAGGCGGCGGACTCTATCTCCTCGATGTTGTACCGGACGGCACACCTCGGTTTGGCTTTCCTAACATCAACGATAATGCCGAAATCGCCGAGCTTATGGCTTGCGGCTGTCATCTCACGTATTTCGTCACCGGGCGCGGCTCTGTCGTCGGCTCGGCCATTTCACCTGTGATTAAGGTCTGTGCCAATCCCGAGACCTATAAGCGAATGGCCGACGACATGGACGTCAATGCCGGACGAATCTTAAGCGGGACACCGGTTGCCGAAGTGGGTGACGAGATATATGACCTCACGCTGGCCGTAGCGCGTGGGGTGCGAACCAAGTCCGAGGCACTCGGGCACCGCGAATTCATCCTGACATACAAGACGTTCGATCCGATTGGTCCTGCTTGCCTTCCGGCCGCATAAGAACTCCGAAGGAAAACCAGATGAGCGACGACATCACGAAACGACTGGAGAAATGCTACACTGGCGTCGTCCATGACGTCATGCGCAAGATGGGTCTCAAACATTTCGCACTGCCGCCACGGCTGCGTCCGATCATGCCGGAACGCACCTTGGCAGGCCCCGCCTTCACTATTATGGGCAAGGTCGACCCGACAGCCGATGCTCACGAAACGCTGTTGGCCTGGACAGGACTGCTGTCGAAATGCCCGCCCGGACATGTCTGGGTGAATCAGCCAAATGACGGCACGGTGGCACACATGGGTGAACTGTCGGCCGAAACGCTCCACGACAAAGGTGTGCGCGGCGCGGTGGCGGATGGGATGATCCGCGACGTGGATTTCCTGTTGGACATCGGCTTCCAGACATGGTGCTCGGGCTACACGCCACGTGATATCGTCGGATGGTGGCTCCCCGCAGCCACTAACGTCCCCGTACGAATTGGCGAAGTTGATATCGAACCAGGCGACTACATGATCGGCGACCGCGATGGTCTGATACGCGTGCCGAAGCGGATCGTTGAGGAGGTTGTCGAAAAATCCGAGATCGATATCAGCACCGAGAGCGACATCCGAAAGGCGATAAAATCCGGCGTCGACCCACAGGAAGCCTATCTGAAATATGGAAAGTTCTGAGCGCAGTCACGCGGTAATCAGCTCGAGCAAGGGTTGCGCCTCACGCGAACAGGCTTTGCCGGCTGAGTGCTTCGGGCTAGTGGCGGCGATCGCTTTTGCGCTAGCGACATGATCGAGCTAGGACTATTCATTTGCTGAATCCTGGGGAGTGCGACATGGTCGTGCGTTACATCGATAGCATAACGAAACGTTATGAACGGCTGGGCTTTGCCCCCTATCGCTGGTTCCATGCCGACGATCAACCACCTTGGACGCCATTGCCGAAATCGCTGAGTGGATTGAGGCTTGGCATGCTGTCGACATCCGGCGCCTATGTTGCTGGACAACTCGCCTACCACTACAAGGACGACACAACGATCCGGGAAATCTCGACCGATACGCCGATCGAGCAGATCCGGTTTTCGCACATAACGGAAAACTATCTGGTCAATGCACGGCAAGACCCCGACTGCATTCTGCCGCTAACGGCCTTGCGCCGCCTGGCGCACGAAGGGGTCATCGGCCAACTGGCCAAGAGTGTGCTGACCTGCATGGGCGGAATCTACTCCCAGCGGCGGGTGATGCAAGAGTTGATTCCGGCCGTGACCACCTCCTTCGCAGCGCAGGAGGTCGACGCCGTTCTCCTGGTACCTATGTGACCGGTGTGCCATCAAACCGTGAGTTTGATAGCCCGTCATCTGGATGCCAATGGCATCGCCACACTTTGCATGTCGAGCGCATTGGACATCATCGAAGCCGGCAACCCTCCGCGCACGACATTCCTTGACTATCCATTGGGTCATACGGCCGGCAAACCATTTGATCCAGACGACCAGTACTCGGTTGTCCGCGCCAGCGTCCTGGCGCTTGACCGTTTCTCGCAACCCGGTGAGATCGATCACCTCGCCAATCGATGGTCAAGCGACGAGGCTTGGAAGCTGGAGGCGGGCGACGATACTGATGGAGATCTCCGCCAGCCGCGAGATGAAACGCCGCGTTTCCAAACCGAGGAAGACCGCCTGTTGGCAATTGCCAGTGGAGCGCTAGCCGAATAATCAGAAGTCAGCAGCCCCAAAAAATAAAGACCGCGGCGGCTGCAAACGGATTCGAGACGGACTCTTCTCCGCTGCCAACCCATGTCCGACCGCCCGCCGCCCTCTGGTGTTCCAGCCGAGAGCCTGATCAAGCTTGACGGATATGGGCACTTGGTCGACCTTTGACCTGAACTCAGTCTCAACTCTGACCGGTGCCAATCAATGTCTGCCAAGTATGACGATGCGATCCTGATCGATGGTTTGGTGATCGCTCGGTTTTCCCGCGCAGTATTCGAGGATATGCGAAAAGGCGGGATCACGGCCGCCAATTGCACATGTAGCGTCTGGCATGATTTCCGAGCAACGATGGCAAACATTGCGCAATGGAAGCGCTGGTTCACCGAGTACGATGATCTGATTACGCAGGTCTATTCAATCGATGACATCCGGCGCGCCAAGGCCGACGGTCACGTCGGCATAATCCTCGGCTGGCAGAACACCAGCGGGATCGACGACGACGTCGGTAATCTTGCTCTGTTCCGCGAGCTTGGTGTGCGAATCATGCAGCTGACCTATAACTCGCAGAATCTCGCGGGGTCGGGTTGCTGGGAAAGTCACGACGGTGGTCTCAGCGACTTTGGGCGGCATGTCGTCGATGAAATGAATCGATTGGGCATCTTGATCGACCTCTCGCATGTCGGGCCCAAGACCAGCGACGATGCGATCAAGCACTCCAAAGTCCCGGTCGCCTACACCCATTGCTGCCCGATGCTGAAACAGCATGCACGCAACAAGACCGATGAACAGCTTGTCACCATCGCCGATGCCGGTGGCTTTGTCGGATTCGCAAGCTACACACCGTTTCTGCCCAAAGGCGAAGCCAGCTCACTAGATGATTGCGTTGCAGGCATGGACTACCTGATCAACCTCATCGGCGAAGAAAACGTCGGCATCGGCACCGATTGGGTGCAGGATCAAGACATCACTTTCTTCGACTACTTGTCGTCCGACAAGGGCAAGGGTCGCGCAACGGCAACACCGCACACGCGCGTGCCGGCCATGCCCAAGGGGCTCGAATCGCTGGGCGACTTCGGCAACTTCATCCCTGCCATGGAACGCGCCGGCTGGTCCGAAACGCGTATCCGCCGCGTCCTCGGCGAGAACTGGCTGGGATTCCTCGAACGCACCTGGGGCGATTGAGCAAATCAGCGGCGCGAGCAAAGTCCAAAGCATGAGGTGGTTCGAAGTGACACGGGGATCATGCCTCGCAGCGTCGCCTAACCGCTCAGGTCATAGCGCTGTCGACGGGTGATCACCGATGGTAAGCCCCTTCGCCGACAACGATGAATGGTGCCCAATCCGCCGGATGCCAAGTTGATTTGCCCGGTCCCATCATCCCCAACATGGCCTTGCGCATGGCGCCGGCCTGTCCGATACGCCGATCGCCCTGGAGCACAGCAATGGCAGAGGTGATGAGCTCGACGGTAGCCTGACTGTTGACATACCAGTGAGAGACCAGGAGAGAGCGGGCACCAGCGTAGAAGAACGCACGTGCCAAGCCCGACAGAGCTTCCGCGTTACGCGTCCGCCCGCCGGCGGTATTGCAAGCCGATAGGATAACCCATTCGGCATCAAGCCGCAGGCTGGCAACATCCGAAGCCGAGAGATATCCATCATCGCTGGAAGAAGCGCGTTCCGGCGGCGAGAGGATCAATCCGGGTTCGTTCGATGATCGCAATTCGCCGGCGATTGCCGCGTGCGTCGCAAAGTGAAGCACCTTGTAGGTCGCCAGCGTTCCCGTAGCACTCAGCGACTTGATCCTTGTCTCAGTTGCTCGCGCACCCAGGTAAATGTCCCGCGTCGTGGCGCCGACACTTCTGGCGACCTCACACAGTTCGTCGGCCGTTTCCGGCAACGGCGCCTGAAAACGAATTTCGGCAGGGTCGACGGGTTGGAGGCCACGGCCCAGCGGCTTGATCGATCCCGCCGTTTGGCGCAAGTGCCCGACAGCGAGACCGCCGCGACCCGCGCATCCCATGATCGCACGAGCGCGCCGCGCTGCAGCCTTTTGCCAAGCGTCAACCGGGTTACCATCGAGGAGGGGGTTGCCGAAGCCAACGAGCGGTTTGTGCGCCTTGCTCACTTTGGCATGGCGGCGCAGAGCGGCAAGCGAAGCAACCGACGGGAGCACCGTTATACTATGTTGTTTGACCAGCCAGGCCGCGTTCCGGAAGTTGTCGGCTGTCAGATCGCTCCGCGAGGGCTTTTTGGTAACCAGGACGTGGAACGGCAACTGCGTCAATGGACCGGATGGAACAACGAGGAGATCCTTGCCGGCAATCATATTTTCCAAGCGACCGAACAATTCACGGTACAGCGAGTGGGCGCGGTGCAGACTGAACGGCAACGGTTTGCCATTCCGACGATCGTCCTCGGTGAACGCGGTATTCAGCAGATCAAAGCAGCGCGATCCGGTCCATGAGCCTTCGTAATCGAGGCCGCAGCGGAGGGCATCGACACGGTCGCGCAACGCCGTTGACCCCAATCGGGTCTTCACCCATCGACTTGCGGTCTTGGTCACGACCCAGACGAACGTCGCCTCTTCGGCCGGTTTCCATTGAGGCGCAGCGAGGAACAGCACTAACGCCTCATTTGGCCGGAGTTGGTCTTGGACTTCGGAGACAGAAAGTGGTTCCGGCTCGGCAAGCCCGGCATAGTTCGGAAAGTCTGCCGCCAGAGTCCTGTCAAGATCTGCAATGCGCCGACCGATATCGGCGAGCCGTTCGATATTTGATGCACCTCGCTGCGCGTCCCGCTGAGCTGGCGGCTGAACGATAAATGCATTCCGCATCGCATCGCGCTTTTGCCATTCCAACACGA
>JBPCWB010000684.1:0-10779 GCA_051009955.1 Hyphomicrobiaceae bacterium
CCGGCTTTTGCCGTCGCCCGGCCAATCCGCCAGATGGGAGGACTTACTGTGCCTGCAAGTGCGGCCGGTCGGACTGGCTGACGGCCTCGTTATCGCGCAGCACATGCGCCTTGACCGGGCGCGGCCCGCCAAAAAAGGTCCCCTGTCCGAACAGTGCGCCGAATCCCAGAACTTCGGCAAGCTGACGATCGTCCCGCAGATGATCAACGACAAGCGTCAAACCTGCCGCCGCCAGGTACCTGCAGATATCGTTCGGAGAAACCCGCAGCTCACCGGCCTGTAGACCATTCAGGAAGATGTCGGCGTCCAGTTTCGCAAACGTGAACCCTTTCTGGGCAAGGGACTCGAAGTCGAGATCGAGATCCGTCACATCGTTCACAGCGAACCGGAACCCGAGAGACTGTAGCCGATCAAGCGAGGACCATTGTGCCGGGCCAAATGCCCGCACATCGTACTGGGAAAACGACAGAACCAGGCGCCCCGCCATCGTCCGATCCGGTCCCATGATTGCGGCCAGATCATCGCCGAACTCTGATCCGCTGACGGACTCGCCGTTGATCTCCGAAATCAGGGCGCCCGACTTGCCGCGACGCAGCAGCTGCATGCCAATCTTTTTGCTGTGCGAAACTTTGACAGCATCGATCAACGGCAACAACACCGTCCCACGGGTGGCCTCGGTATAGCCGCGCTGCGCCAGCTTTTGGCCATCGCGCATCGACAATCGCACGGTCACCTCGTAATGGCGCGCCATGCCATCATTCAGGCCGTGGATCGGCTCGAGGAAGACGTCAAGCTGCTCATTTGCCAAAGCATCGGCAACCGCGGCCAGTTGCTCGACTGCCCCGTCATCCGATTGACCGGCCGTTGCGGAAGGGGGTGGTGGGGGCGGCGCAGACGCCATGGCCTTTGCGGCAACGGCAGCTTTTGCCTGCGGCTTATCCAACCCGAAGTCCTCTGCCGAAATCGGCTTGGGCGGCGGGGGCGGACCAGCAGGTGCACGCTCGAGATCAGCGGGTCGCGAGGTAATATCGTCGGCGAGACGCTTGATAATCCGGCTGATTTCCTCAGCCTGCATCGCTTCCTTCTGGACCCCGGCATCACCACCAAATGGCATCTTGCCCGGTTCCCGTCGTGCAATCCCGTCTGCACGCTCTTTTCCGGCAGTGTTCGCAGTCACCGTTGCGACAGTTGGCGCGGACAGCTTTGGCCCGGCAGATCCCGAGGCATCAGCGATCCCGCCCATTGGCAACTGTGGACCCGCGTCGAGCGTGTCACTCGCGTGAGACCCAGCGGCTGCGACCGGGACGAGATTGTTGGTCCGCCGCAGCAAAATGTGCATCGTGGCGAGGGCCATAAATCCAACGACTGCGAAGACGCCGGCCATGGTGGGATCAAGCTTTTGCTGCAGGATCAGTCCCGTGCCAACGGCACTGCTGACGAGGGCCATTGCGACCAGCACCAGACCGTCCGTCAGATATGATCGTTTCGTTTTCTGCGCCTTGGCCATGAAAGCCCAGCTCCGCCTTGATTCTGATCATCACAAAGGGAATCACTCTCAACAAGACTCTCAAAAGACGCCCGCATACGGCAACGCCCACGCGCAAGGTTTCACCAGGTTATTGACAAATGACGCAGTAAACGGAGGAGCGGTGCAGTAATACCACACCGCGCGAACAGTACTCACGAGTCGCATTTGTGTTCGACGACAAACACCATCATTTCGATAGAGTTAGTCCCCGGTACGCATCACAACGATCTTTAAGCAACCGACTTCAACACCGTTGCAATCCGGTCACGAATGTCGGCGATATCCGTCTCCGAGGCAATCAGCGGCGGCGCGACGATCAAGGTGTCCATAGTCACGCGACAGTACAGGTCGTGCTCGTGGTACATCCTCTCTATGGCATCGTAGCCTCTCACGCCTGGCTTGCCTTCCAGGGGATCGAGATCGATGCCGCACAACAGGCCGATGGGGCGGATGTCGGCGACATTTGGCAGGTCTCGCAGGCTCATCATTGCATCGGCAAAACCGGCTTCGTGGGCACGACTGCGCTCAAACAAGCCCTCTGTCTTGTACAGCTCCAAAGTCGCCAGGCCCGCTGCGACAGCCAGCGGATGGCCGGAGTAGGTGTAGCCGTGGAACAATTCGATCACGTGTTCCGGACCATCCATATGGGCCTCGTAGATGCCGCTGCGCACCATGACACCAGACATCGGAACAGCGCCGTTGGTGACGCCTTTTGCGAATGTGATCATATCGGGCACGATGTCATAGCGTTCCGAAACGAAGGCAGTGCCCATCCGGCCGAAACCGGTGATGACTTCGTCGAAGATCAGCAAGATGCCATGCTTTTCCGTAATTTCGCGCAACCGCTTCAGATAGCCTTTCGGCGGCGGCAGGCAGCCCGTTGAGCCGGCAACAGGTTCCACAATCACCGCAGCAATCGTTGACGCGTCGTGCAGACCAACGAGACGTTCGAGGTCTTCGGCCAGATGCGCGCCCCACTCCGGCTCGCCGCTGGAAAATGCCTGCTCCGAACGATTGTAGGTCGTGGGCAGATGATCAACTCCGGCCAGCATGTTACCGAACATTTTTCGGTTGGCGACCATACCGCCGACAGAGATGCCGCCAAAACCCACACCATGGTAGCCGCGCTCGCGACCGATGAACCGTGTCCGGCTGCCTTCCCCCCGGCTGCGGTGATAAGCCAGCGCCACCTTGAGCGCTGTATCGACGGCCTCACTGCCGGAATTGGCGTACAGCACGTGGTCCAGATCACCTGGTGCAAGCAGTGCCAGTTGTGACGAAAGCTTGAACTGCTGCGGGTGGCCGTATTGGAACGGCGGCGCAAAATCCAAGGTCGATGCCGCTTCCTGAATCGCCTTGACAACCGGTTCGCGGGTATGGCCGGCATTGACGCAAAACAGTCCGGACGATGCGTCGATCACTTTTCGACCGTCCGGCGTGATGTAGTGCATATCCTTGGCACCGGCGAAAAGTCTCGGTCGTTGCTTGAAGGCCCGGTTGGGGGTAAACGGCAACCAGTATGACTCCAGTTCATTTGGCTTCATATCGAGCGGGGCCATTAACTTTCTCCTTGAACGGCGCTGTGCGGTGAAGCTGCCGGAGCCTTCGCCAATGCGGCTACTCCGGGATATGCTTGCCAGAACCTTAGCAAGGCCGATTGCTGCGCGCAAAGTCGATACTTCGTCGCTTCCGGTCGGTGCGATGTGAGTTTGGCTGAGATTGCACTTGGCTCAGCGCAGGTTCGGAACGACCTGCGTCAGCTTCCAGTCTAGGTCTTTGAATTCCATGCGCGCCGTCAGATCGGCAGCCCCGGCGTTGGGATCGCGCGCCAGACCGACATCGAATGCGAGCGGACCGGCAAACGCAAAATGCTTGATATTATTCAAACCCATCTCTGGTAGGTCGCCGCCGTCGGTGCTCTCGGGATTGCCCTGCCCGACAGTTGTCACCGGATTGGCCGGCTTCTGCGGCGCAAGCGATTGAACGACATTACCTCCGCCCAGTTGATTGATACCTTTGGTAATCGCCTCCAGGCCGCTCGTCTGGCCGCTGGGAGCACCGGAATCACCGCCGGCACTCAACTGGCCCATCTGCTCATTGATAATCCGTTCGATCTTTTCCGGGAGCGAACCCTTCTCGTGGGCAAGACGGATCATGTTTTCGGGAGTGACAATGCTTGCGAGCACAATCTCTGTGAGCTTGCCGACCATGCTCGGCGGGAGCAGCCCGGCCACAATCGACGCGGTGCCGTCACCACCAGCCTTCATCTGCTCCAACCGCTGCGAGATCTTTTCCTGAACCGCCGGTTGCATGGAATTGCGCACACCCGGAAAGTCGACTTTGGTCGATAGCGCGCTGGGGTCTTTGGCCTGCACAGAGCCATAGATCTGCCAGGCCGAAACTGCCGGCCACGCAATATAGAAAGCGATAAGTGCGAAGAGAACAATAAGCAGCAGTCGCTTCATGGCGCGACTCCCCCAGCCGTGGCGCAACTAACAATACATCAGCTGTTTTAGTTGCTGCCACCCAGCGGTCAACAACAATCCCTCGTAAGCAGGCGGGGTCGCGACATCTGCCGCGCTCTTTCTGTCGTTCAAATCTTGTGCGCTAGCCCTGGCACTGCTTGAGTGCGTTTTCGCGCTGCTTGAGTTCATTTCGCCACTCGGTCGGGCCGACAGAAGCGCACCACGCGACGTGTTCCTTCAGAATTGTATGCCACCGCGGTCCAATGTTACCACACTTGCGCTGTTGATTGATGCGTGCCTGCTTCAGCGCAATATTGCCATAGGCGACACAATTGTTGGCTTGAGCACTCATCGTTGTCGCCATCACGCTAACACCGATGGTTGATGCCATTGCCATCGCTGTGCCGATGCGGAAAGTGCGGATCATGTCTACCTCGTCTCAATCGCCGGGATCGGCCCGGCGCCTTGCACAGCGTGCCGACCGTCGCCAGCCGAACATCGCTTAAACCTCAATCGACGTCGGCGCAGATCAGCCGCTCTACCGATCACTTCGGTGCCTAAACTAGCGTTGTCAATATGAACTTCGCCTGAATAACGCGGAAGCCGGCGTTGGCGTCGCATTTTTGTTGCAGGATGCAGGCTCTCGCCCATCACTCCGGCGCGATCTGCACCTTGGGCACAAACAGATCTTCCGGTCAGGCACAGAATCGACCTACTGAGGAGCATCAACAACCGATTGCCAACCAACCCAGCAACCGCGCGGACACCGCCCGATGCTCGCCAGCCTCGATGAGTCACTTCCGGTCTCTGGAACCAGCATGGCAGACGCCTGCCGTGTTCTTGAAAGCGTCTTTGGCTACAAGTCATTCCGCCCGCCGCAGGATGACATTATTCAGACGGTTCTAGACGGGAACGATGCGCTGGTTCTGATGCCGACCGGAGGCGGCAAATCGCTGTGCTACCAGGTGCCGGCTCTCATCCGTCCGGGCACTGGCATTGTCGTATCTCCCTTAATTGCGTTGATGCATGATCAGGTCAACGCCTTGGAGCAACTCGGTGTTCGCGCGGCATACCTCAATTCGTCGCTCGATCGCGACGAACAGTCGGCGATTGAGACTGAATTGCGGGCCGGTGCGCTGGATATCGTTTATGTCGCGCCGGAACGCCTCGTTCAGGATCGCACGCTCAACTTGCTGTCGCGCTGCAACATTTCACTGTTCGCCATTGATGAAGCCCATTGCGTGTCACAGTGGGGTCACGACTTTCGCCCCGAATATCGCCAACTCAGCATTCTGGCCGAGCGCTTCCCCGGCGTGCCTCGCATTGCACTGACTGCGACTGCCGACCCTCAGACACGCGAGGAAATCGCGACCGAATTGCGCCTGGCCGATGCCACCCGTTTCATCGCCAGTTTTGATCGCCCGAACATTCGCTACACCATCGCCGAGATGGGTAAGATGGGCACGCGGGAGCGCCTTCTTCAGTTCATTGAGTCCGAGCATCCTGATGACAGCGGTATCGTCTATTGTTTGTCGCGGCGCGCGACTGAAGAAACGGCGGCTTGGCTGACCGCGCGCGGCCATCGTGCACTCGCTTATCATGCTGGACTACCATCCGAGACTCGGCAGAGCGTACAGTCAAGTTTCCAGCGCGAGGACAAGCTCATCGTTGTCGCGACGATTGCGTTCGGTATGGGTATAGACAAGCCGGACGTCCGCTTCGTCGCCCATATCAACTTGCCGAAATCGATCGAAGCCTACTACCAGGAAACCGGTCGGGCCGGACGCGATGGTGAAGCCGCAAATGCGTGGATGGCCTATGGCCTGCAGGATCTTGTCCAGCAACGGCAATGGATCGCTCAGTCGGAAGGCAGCGAGGCGTTCAAGGTCTTTCAACGCCGGCGCCTGGACGCGTTCATCGGTTTTTGCGAAAGCACAGTCTGCCGCCGCCAGACGTTGCTTGGCTATTTTGGTGAGGAACTAGGTAAACCGTGCGGCAATTGCGACAATTGCCTGTCACCTCCAGACCAGTGCGACGGTACCGTGGTTGCTCAAAAGGCTCTGTCGGCCGTCTACCGGACCGAGCAACGCTTTGGCGTCACGTATGTCATCGATGTCCTGAAGGGCAAATCCGATAAGCGCATTCTTGAAAATGGCCATGATCAGTCAACCGTGTTCGGCATCGGCGACGATCTTGATGTGCAGGGATGGCGCAGTCTGTTTCGGCAACTGATTGCGGCTGGCTATCTGACCACCGACACTGAAGGCTACGGGACGCTTTCACTGACGGAGCAGGCACGGCCGCTGCTCCGTGGCGAAGAGCGCCTGGCCATCCGCAAGCCGCGCGCGACTCCGTCGGCGACCAAACGCCAGTCACGGTCGCGGGCACCCAGCGTGCTGATCTCAACCGATGACCGCAAGCTCTACGATGCCCTCAAAGGCCTTCGCAAGGACCTCGCCACTGACGCCGGGGTCCCGCCATACATGATCTGCCACGACCGAACGCTGGCGGACCTCGCCAGCCAGCGTCCGCAAACGGTTGACGCCCTGGCCGACATCAATGGTCTCGGCGTCAAGAAAATCTCACGCTACGGCGATGCCTTTCTGAAAACCATCGCGCAATTTGCGGCAAGCCCTCAGCTCAACAACCGCCTGTCGACAACGGCCAACCGGACGCTGGCTTTACATCTCGAAGGCTTCGACGTCGAAGCGATCGCGACACGGCGCAGCATTGATAACGAAACCGTCTATGGCCATCTCGCCACGGCCATCGAGGCAGGTCTCATCGAAGCACGCGCTGTTGTGCTGTTGGACGCCGGTGAAATTGACGAGATCTTTGCTGCCTTCGAGGATACGAACACATTGGAGACCGGCCGTATTGGCCCGGCTCACTCCGCTCTCGACGGGCGCTATGACTATGGCGTGCTACAGTGCCTTTTGGCGGAGCTATCGTGACAAGCCCGGCTGTGAGCCTGTCACGGCCTTACACGATCCCCAGCCGCGACAATACCTCGTTCTGAACAGCGCGTGTTGTCGGCGACCAATTGACAGTCTTTGAGGCCAGAAGGTTCGCCTGCGAACGCAGAATAACGCCATCATCGAGAACCCGCAGGCCATTCGCACTCAACGTGGCACCGGTGCTGGAAATGTCGACAATCAAATCAGCCGTGCCGGCCGCCGGTGTGCCTTCCGTCGCGCCAAGACTTTCAACAATGCGGTAGTCACTGATGCCGTAGGTGGCGAAGAACCGCCGCGTGATATTCAAGTATTTGGTCGCAACGCGCATGCGCCGCTGGTGCCGGCGGCGGTAGGCCTGTGCCGCTTGATCCAAATCCCGCATGCGCCGCACGTCGACCCAACAATCTGGAACGCCAACGACGACGTCGGCATGACCGAACCCCAACGGCTGCAGAAACTGCACGCGACGCTCGGCATCCGTGATCTCCTCACGCACGAGATCTTCGCCAGTTATTCCGAGATGGATGCGGCCGATGCGTAGTGCGTTCGCGATTTCCGAAGCAGATATGAACATCACCTCGGCATCCGGCATGTCCACGATCTCACCGCGATAGCCGCGTTCATCGCCGGTCTTTCGGATTTCGATATTGGCCGACGAAAGAAGTTTCGTGGTCGACTCCATCAGCCGGCCCTTCGACGGGACCCCGAACACCAATTTGTCGCTCATGCACCTATTCCCTGTACGGCTGTCATGAGACGTTCGGTGTGTATCATCGCACCAACTGCCGGCACATCGACGGTGGCACCAACGACACGCATCAGCTTGTCATATCGTCCGCCGCCGGCGACGGGGCTGTTTGCGTCCAGAGCCGGCGCATGCACCTCGAAGACGAAACCGGTGTAGTATTCCAGACTACGCCCGAACTCGGCGGAAAACGTGAGCTTTGACAAATCAATTCCGGCAGATGCAAATTGGCGCAAGCGGCGTTCATAGACGTCGAGAGGACCCGACAGATCAACCCCGCTTGCCCCGATGAGATCTTTCATGCGCGCACCGGCCGCTTTCGCCGGTGCTTTAACGCCAAGATATGTTTCCAGAAGTTCACGCGTCGAATCCGCGAGTGGATCAGCCGCGGCATCATCCACTACGGTCTTCAAGTTTTCCGCGATCTCGGCCGTGCTCCGCGCGCCAATGACTTCTATGTTATTGGTCTCGAGATACGCGATTAGCGCCGCCTCGACAGCACCTTTTTTCGCTTCGGCAACCGTCCGCAAAAGTTCTTCGGGCAATCCATCGGTTGCGGCAGCCGGACGCGAGGCGATCTCCTCAAGCTCGGCACGGAATGCCGCAGGCCGCCAGAACTGAGTGCGCAATCGCTCGCGCCAGCGCGTTGGCATCTCCAGCACGCCCAATAGCGCCTCGAAGATTCCCAGGTCGCCAATCTTCACGCTGCAATCCTCAAGACCTGCAGCCGCCAAACTGGTCAGAACCAACTGCAAAACCTCGGCTTCCGCCTGAGCATGGTTCTTGGCACCGAAGAACTCGATACCTGCCTGACGAAACTCGCGCGGATGGGCCGGGTCTCCGCCATCAGGCTGGAACCGAAAGGCAGGTCCGTTGTAGCAATAGCGTCCCGCCGCATCAGCGCGGCCGTGGCGCTCCCAATGCAGGCGGCAGGTTGGCACGGTCAGATCCGGGCGCAGGCACAACTCCGCACCTTCAGGATCCGTGAACACATAGGTCCGACCACGCAAATCCTCACCGACAACATCGAGAAATATCTCGGCGGGCTGCAAGATCGCCGGCGCAACGGCTTCATAGCCAGCGCCCGTGAAAGTACTGAGCAGTATCTGTGCCTGCTCCTCCAACGCTTCAAACTTGCGTGCCGACTCCGCTGACATGTGCTGTCTTACGCCCGTCCTATGCTGTGCGCTCGTGGCGGCCTAGAACATCCTTGATGGCCTCGACAAGGGCATCCTCGGCAACCGAGAATTGCGCTGGCCGCCCCTCGCGCCACTCCTTCGAATCCGTGATCTGCTCAGACAGTCGCGCACCTTCAATGAGGTCCTTGATCTGGACTTCCTGCTTTGCAAGCTCATCACCACCTTGGATCACCACGCAGGGCGCGCCACGCTTGTCGGCATACTTCATCTGCGCCTTCATACCGGACGTTCCAAGATACATTTCCGCCCGGATTCCCGCGTCGCGCAGACGATGAACCATGCGCTGGTATCGGGCCTGCTCCGCCTTGTCCATCACCAGAACCACGACCGGCCCAAGCGTTTCCTCAGCATCGGAGGGAGCGACAAACTGCAACGCCGCCTGCAGGCGCGACACGCCAAGTGAAAAACCTGTCGCCGGAACCAACTGCCCAGTGAAGCGCGCGACGAGATCATCATAGCGGCCACCGCCACCAACCGAACCAAACCGCACAGTCTGGCCCTCGTCGTTCTTCACTTCGAACGTTAACTCCGCTTCGAACACCGGACCTGTGTAGTAGTCGAGCCCGCGCACAACTGAAGGATCAATGACCACACGGCTCTCTTCGAAGCCGGCCGCGGCAAGCAGACCGTCGAGCAAGCGAAGCTCGTCAACACCGTCGCGGCCAAGGTCGGTGTCGGCCACGAGCTGCGACAGGCCGTCGAGCGTCGAAGCGCGTGTCTTCTGACCTGACTGTAGAAATGTTATGGCAGTCGAGATCACGTCGTCCGCCAGACCGGCCCCTTCCGTGAAATCTCCTGACTCGTCCTTGCGGCCAGGGCCGAGCAGAAGCCGCACACCCTCAATACCAAGGCGATCTAGCTTGTCCAGCGCGCGCAGAATAACCAGCCGGCGCATAGCATGGTCATCGCTGGCCGGGTCGACGCCCATGCGCATCAACACGCCATCCAGGATTTTGCGGTTATTGACGCGGATGATGTAGTCACCTCGCGCAATCCCGAGCCGTTCCATCGTATCCGCCATGAGCATGCAGATTTCGGCATCTGCGGCGACGCTGCTGGTGCCAACGGTGTCGGCGTCGAATTGCATGAATTGACGATACCGGCCCGGCCCTGGCTTCTCGTTGCGCCACACCGGTCCAACAGTGTAGCGGCGATACGGCTTGGCCAGGAATTGGTAGTTCTCTGCGACATGTCGCGCCAGAGGTGCCGTCATGTCATAGCGCAATGACATCCATTGCTCGTCTTCGTCTTGCAGGGAGAAGACACCCTCGTTCGGACGATCCGAGTCCGGGAGGAACTTCCCCAGTGCATCCGTATACTCGAACGCGGGTGTCTCGAGTGGTTCGAATCCGTAAGCTTCATAAACCTCGGCAATCGTCGCAATCATTCGATTCTGGCGACGGATTTCGCTTGCACCGACATCGCGAAAACCGCGCGGCAATCGCGCCTTGGGCCGCTTATCTTTGGTCTTCTTAGCCATGAACACTTTGCCCACAATCCGCCGCCCGGCTTTGCGGCCGGCGCGCTCTAGCTTGATGGCGCCTTATAGATGAATGCTTCGGCCACGCAAACCCGCCGCAATGATCGATCGGTGGCTCGCGGGCCACAAAGTAAATATCGCGCGTCGGCCAATACCTCGGCAGCAGGACGTCAACAGTCATCAGACGCTGTCGGCCGTGGCGGCGGGTGCCCGAAGGGCCGAAAACGTTGTACATAAGCTTTCCGGGCTGGAACCGATACAATTTCGCGTTCCGGCCAGCGCAACGCCGTCAACTGCCCTCCGAAAACACACCCCGTATCCAGGCACAGCGTGTTGTTGACCCATTCGGCTTCCGGAACGGGTGTATGACCGTAGAGAATGGCTGGATCGCCACCATACTCCAGG
>JBPCWB010000685.1:0-5190 GCA_051009955.1 Hyphomicrobiaceae bacterium
CTGCCCCCGGACCGCAATCCAATCACGTGAAGTTCCAGCTAGCCGCCGCGTGATCTCGGCCGAACCGCCATTGAGTCATCGAACGCTGCAGCAGGACTACTGTGCGACCTTCCACATGCCGCCGACACGCGCCTTGATGTCGAACACGGGCTGCGTCGATCCATGGTTGCGCCCCAACGGGGTTCCACACGTACGAGGCCATGCGGTTTTCTCGAAATGCTGCGCGCAACCGTCCGGTATGAAGCGAGAGCGCGACGCAAAGACATGGCGATCACCGCCGCGTGGCTGGTGATGAACGTAAAACTTCTGCGGAACAATCAAATCGAGATCATCCTTTGCCCGTGTCATCGCAACATACAGCAGGCGCCGCTCTTCCTCGATCTCGTCCGCATTGCCCGTGGCCATGTCCGACGGGATGCAACCATCGACAACATTGAGAACGAAGACCGCGGTCCACTCGAGGCCTTTGGCTGAATGGATGGTCGACAGGATCAAGTAGTCCTCGTCCAGCAAGGGCGCCCCGGCTTCATCACTCGTCGCGTCTGGCGGGTCGAGGACCACTTCGGTCAGGAAGCGCTCGCGAGATGCATACTGCCGCGCGATCTGTTCCAGCTGATCAAGATCACCTGCGCGAACCGATGCGTCTGGATAACGCCGCTCGAAGTGCGGCTGAAACCACGCGCGCACTTCGGCGATCTCGTCAGGCCATCCCGTCCGGCCCTCATGCAATCGCTCCAGAAGCGCAACAAACTCGGGCCAGTCATCTCGCGCCGCCGCGGGTGGCGCATAGATCGCCAAAGGCGCAAACGGATGCGCGACCGGAGACACGCGCTCGAAGATCTTGGCCGCCGTGGCCGGACCTATTCCATTGATCATCTGCAGAACACGAAACCCGACGACTCTGTCGCTCGGGTTCGTGGCCCATCGCAGGAGCGCGAGAAAATCCTTCACATGGGCAGCCTCGAGAAATCTCAAGCCGCCGAATTTCACAAACGGGATATTCCGCTTCGTCAGTTCGATTTCCAGGAGGCTGCTATGATGGGACGTGCGAAACAAGACCGCCTGCGACTTTAGCGCGATGCCACGCTCCCGATTGGCGAGAACCTCTTCACAAACGTAGGCGGCCTGGGTCATGTCGCTGGCGACCGTCACAAGGTGAGGTTTTCGAGACGACGTTCGCTCGGTCATCAGGTTCTTTGTGAAGCGCTCCCGTGCCAGCGAAATCGCGGCGTTGGAAGCGTCCAGGATCGGCACGGTCGAGCGATAATTCTGCTCCAGCGTCAAAACTGTGGCCGCCGGGCTGAACTGATCGGGAAAATCGAGAATGTTGCGGACCGTCGCGGACCGAAAGCTGTAGATCGCCTGTGCGTCGTCGCCAACGACAGTCAACCCCCTGCCACCTGGTTTGAGGCCTCTAAGAACGTCCGCCTGCAGGGGATTCGTGTCCTGATACTCATCCACCAAGACGTGATCGAAGAGCGTGCGAACGTCCTCGGCAATGACATCAGCCGCCATCATCTCGGCCCAGTAGAGAAGCAGATCATCATAATCGAGCACGCCTTCGTTTTGCTTGGCGGCTACGTAGCCATCGAAAAGCTGGCGCAGTTCGTCCTCGAAGTGCGCACACCAAGGATAGTGCCGCGCCAGAACGTCGTCCAAAGTCCGGCGACCATTGAGCGCCTGCGAATACATCGACAGGCAAGTTCCTTTGAGCGGAAACCGCACAGTCTTATCGGAAAGCCCGAGATCGTGCCGGATCAAGTTCATGAGATCGGCCGAGTCTTCGCGATCGTGGATCGTGAATGACGGATTGAGGCCGACCTGCAGTGCATACTGGCGCAATAGTCGGGCACCGGTCGCGTGAAACGTGCCTGACCAGCTGATACGTGCCTGCGAGCCGTTGCCGCGCGATCCGGCAGCCGACGCGAGGATACGCGCAACCCGCTCCTTCATATCCAGCGCTGAGCGACGAGAAAACGTCAACAGAAGAATTCGGTTGGGATCAGCGCCGTTGATGATCAGGTGGGCAACACGACTTGCGAGCGTCGTGGTTTTGCCGGTTCCAGCACCCGCAATAATGAGCAGCGGTGGACAACCATCCGTCTCACCCGGTGCAATGCTGAACTCCACGGCAGCGCGCTGCTGCGCGTTCAGTGTATCCAGGTATGACATCTGCCACCGCTCAAGAACGAATCGCGAAGATCCAACCATCGCCGATTCGCACTTCAGTTCAAAGTTGCGCATCGGGGGCCAAAGTCGTCCGATGCGTCGACCGAACTCGAACCGCGCGCGACAAGACCAACCGTAGACATACGTTCCGAGCGGCAGTATGACTTGGAGTTAGTTATAAGATCTCGCCAGTCGCATTACGAAGAAGTCTGTCATGACAGAAGTTCAGCAGGTATCAGATCTGCCTCCCCGGCAGGCCCTGGATACGCGAACTCGAATTCTGGATACCGCCGAACAGCTGGTCCGCACACGCGGCTATTACGGCTTCAGCTATGCCGATATTGCGGACCGCATTGGCATATCCAAACCGTCAATTCATCATCACTTCAAGACCAAGGAAGATCTCGGCAAGTCTCTCATTTTGACAACCAGGGACAAGATGGAAGGCGAACTCGCACGGGCACCGGACCGTTCGGCGTTGGGCTTGTTAAAGCGCTATGTGCAATTCTTCGAGCAATCGATCGAGGGTAAACTCATCTGTCTCTGCGGCATGCTGATCGCCGAGGACGATGGACTGCCGGAGCAGTTGCGTGCAACGAACCGCGATTTCGTCGATTGGCAGCTCGATTGGATCGAAAACCTTCTCGCGAAAGGGCGCGACGCGGGCGAAATCAATTTCGAGGGTGCGCCGCGCGAACTGGCCAGCTTCATCTATTCGACAGTTCAGGGTGCCCACGTACTCGCAAAATTCCAAAATGACCTCCCAGGTTTCAAGCGAACAATGAATCAGTTGCTGGCCCGGTTGGCTTGCGCGCAAACTTGATTGCTCAAACGGCACCTGATCAACAGCTTCACCGCAGATGGCCACTGCCTTCAAACATGGGCATGTCACGCCCAATGCATTTGATGGACGGACGGAATTGGGTCAGACAGGGTGTTAGCGCAAGCGTGTTGACGGCGCGTTGCGCGCGTCGGCGACGGACAACCGCAATTTGGGGGACGGATGAACGGCAAGACGGCGATTGTCCTACTGCACGGGATTGGTGATCAGGCCGAAGGCGCGACGCTGCGAAGTTTTCAATCGGCGCTCAAGCGTGACGGCTATGCCGCCGACGTCGACGACCCGACATTGCGGCACGTGACATTGCCTGGTGACGGATTCCGCTACTTCTATGCCGACAGCAAAATCGAAGGCAAAGATGTCAACATCAGCGAGTTCTATTGGGCTGACCTGTCGCGTGTGAGCACAGGCTTCGTTGCAACCCTGCGCAATTTCCTGCGTTTGGCGCTCGATGCCCCGGACATAATTTACGCCTGCCTCAGCCCCCGTGTTGCGAGCGGCGAGTATCAGGACTACTTCCTTCTGAGATGCTTGCGTGCCAGCGTCGCGCTATCGCTGTGGACCATTTATTTCCCGATCGTCGCCCTTAACCTGAGTTACGCCGTCGTCGTCACCGGCTTCGCACTGCACGCCAAGTGGGATCAAAATGTTACCTTGGAGTCACCGGCGGCCTGGACCGTTCTCGTCACGACGCTGACGGCCGCGCTTATTGCGGCGACATTGCTCCGCTTCGTACGACACAAGCAAATCTGGGCGTTTATCGCGATGGCGCTTGCGGTCTTTGTCGTGCTGATTGGCATGAGTGTTTACGATATTGCCGTACTGGCGGAAGACCGGTCATTTCGGCGATACTCAGATCTCATCAATGTCGGCCTTTACGGTCTGTGGTTCGTCGCCTTTGCAGCAAATGGCGTCTATCTGATCTTGTTGCCTATTCTGCTGGTTCTGTTCCGCCACCGATGGCGTGGCATCTTGCTCGGGTTTGCGACCGCATTTCTGGTTTTCCGATTTTGGCTCCTGCTGATCACCACAGTCTGGCTGTTTTACTTGAACCAGATATTCGCCAATCAGATCTATGCCTCACTCGTCAAGCAAATCAGCAGTTCATTGCAGCTAATTGGCCTGGTCTGGATCGACCTGGTCGTGATCGGGATCTTGCTCGTTCTGTCGTTTGGACTTTACTTAAAAAAGTCGCATGTCAACCACGAGAAGCTGACCGGCAGCCGCTACCCTCGGCTCATCGTTCCACTTTCAGTCCTTGTCTTTTCAGTTTTTCTCACCGGCGTCTGGATTGCCGCCTTTTCATTTTGCGTCGCAGATGTCAGACCTGGACCAGAACCGGCAGTTTGCGGTGTTGCGAGTTATTCGACGGAGTTGATCGTCCGCTTTGCCGCACCAATCCTGCTCATCGGCGGTATTCTCGTGCAATTCCTGCACGCGGGCTTCGAGGTGTCCAACGACATCGTCAACTACTTCAAGAGCAATCGCGGCCACCGGCGCGTTCTGCCGTGGACGGCCATGCGCACGGTATTTTTCTTCCGTTCGCCCGGTACGATTGAATTCCGGCAGACACTGTATGACAGACTAATCGACATGATCGAAGATTTGAAAACGAAGGCTGGGCCATTCGACAATGTTCTCTTCGTGGCGCACAGTCTCGGCTCGATCATCTTCATCGACATCGCGAGAATGGAACAGCAGCAAGCGACCGGGAGGGCATCATCCGAACTGATCACAATGGGATCTCCTTACGGATCGATTTTCCGATACTACTTCCCCCACATGTTTGCTCCTGCCGCCCTGGAAAGCGTGTCCGCGTGGACCAACATCTACCGCGAAAATGATTACGTTGGCACGACGATGACGTCACCGGGCAGCAATGTCATTGAGCACGCCTTACCGCCGCGGGGCCATCTCGGTTACTTTGCCGACAAGGACGCGGTCAAAATCATTGTCGAACGGCTCCGAACGGCGGGCGCGCATCGATGAACGGACGATGCCGCTTGTTGGGTTCCCCGGTCTCCGCCATAGTCTGATGACTGTCGGGGACGTAGCGAAAGGCATGTGCAATGCGAGAGTTCCAATTTCATGGCATCTACCCCATGCTGTACGCCTTTTTCGATCAGTCTGGTGAACTCGACCACGATGCGACATGTCGACAGGTGGATGCATGTATTGCA